>JBCDCL010000162.1:0-6768 GCA_039182175.1 Planctomycetota bacterium | reverse complement strand
GCTCTTCCGATCTGCAATCAACCACTCAATCCAATGGGCGAAACACCGACGCTCGATTGGGCAGGCGCGGAATTCGTTGAGCGGGCCATCCTGATCGGCACGCCGAGCGGTGGTTCGGCCAAGGCGGTGGTGTCGCTGATCGAAGGCATCCACCCAGCGCCGGTGCTGCCGCACTATCGTCCGGCTCATTTGGGGACGATGCCCGCCATTTACCAACTGCTGCCGCGTGTGCGTCACCGCCCCGTGATCGACACCGCCACCGGCGAGCCGATCGATCTACTCAACGTCAACCAGTGGGAATCACGCGGCTGGGGGCTGCTCGACCCTGACGAAGACGATGGCCTCGCCCAACTTTTGCCGCAAGCAACCGATCGGGCCGAGCGCGTGCGTATTGCACGTGACCATCTGGCGAAGTGCCTGGAGCGGGCCCGCGCATTCCAGGCCGCCCTCGATATCGCTGCTGAACCGCCGCCGGGAGTCGACCTCTTTCTCTTCGCTGGCGATGCCTTTCCGACCCGTTCGCAGCTCGGCGTCGATCCCAAGACGGGCGAACTCTCGGTGCTTGCCACGGCGCCGGGCGACACCACCGTCACGCGGGCTAATGCCCTCGTCGACGAACGCCGCGGCGATCCCAAGTCGTGGTCCCCCCGGCTTCAATCGCCTCTCCATTTTAGCGGCGTCCACTTTCTGTTCACCGACCACTTCGGCCTGACCGAAGACCCTGCGTTTACCGACAACGCCCTGCACATCCTGATGGAAGCACGGCGATCAGATTGACGGTTTGACTGGCGGAATGCGCGGCCGTCGGGGCATGCACGGCAAAGACAGGATATAATCGAGGCATGGACTCCTCGTCGCCCGCTTCGGGAAAAGTCGATTCGCCTGCGGCCTACGGGCCGATCTCGTGGGAAAGGATGATTGGCGCCGTGCAAGATGTTCGCGATCGCCTCAACCGCGCAACGGCGGCCCTCGACGCCGCGGGCGTGCCGTACGCGGTTGTCGGTGGCAATGCCGTGGCGGCCTGGGTTTCGCGGGTAGATCGCGCCGCCGTGCGCAACACCCGCGATGTCGATTTGCTGCTCTGTCGAGCCGATATAGACGCCGCCAAGAGTGCCCTAGCGGCTGCCGGCTTCGTTTACCGGCACGCGAAAAGTATCGACATGTTTCTCGACGGTCCCGACGCAAAGGCTCGCGACGCGGTGCATATCGTGTTTGCCGGCGAAAAGGTTCGCGAGGATTCGCTTGCCCCGGCGCCGACGATCGACGAGGCCGAAGACGACGAGGCATTCCGCGTCGTTACGCTCGAAGCCTTGGTGCGGATGAAACTAACGTCGTACCGCGACAAAGATCGCACGCACCTGCGAGACTTGATCGAGCTAGACCTCGTCACCGATGCGTGGCCAGCGAAGTACCCGGGAGAGCTGGGCGCCCGCTTGCAGGCGTTGCTCGACGATCCCGACGGATGATTACCCGTCGTCACTGGGCGTCGCCGCGATCACTCGGGCGGTAGCTTCAAGCTGGTGAAGCCGCAGTTGCTGCCTTCGGCGAAGCCGCGGGCGGTCTCGAGGTTCGCTTTCCACCCCAGGTTGTAATGATCCCCCGGCACGAGCCCGTCGAGCATCCATTGCCGCTGGATCCAATTGACCGACGACCAACCTTCGTTGCGATACTCTTGGCGAATCGACCACACTTGGTGAATCTTGCCGAGTTCCACCTTGTAGTGCTTGTAAGTTGAGCCGTCGTACTCGCCTTCGCTGACGTACTCCAGGCCCAGCTTCTTGACCAAATCTTCCGGCTTCAGATTCGAGTTGTCGACCAGGTAGCACTCGTAGTTGTCGTCCAGCGTTTCCCAACTCTTCTGCTTGGTGATGCAGGTCTTGGGACCCATCCACCAGTACCCGTCGGCGATCGGCAGGAGGTTGCCGATGAACTTGTAATACACGCCCTCATTGATGCGAGGCGACTGCGTCTGGTCGTTGTGCGTCGATAGCTCCTCAACAGGGGTGCCCACTTCCACATACCAGCCGACGCCCGCATCAAAGCCGACGTAGTCTTCCACCGGCTCGTGATGCAGGTTGATCCACAGGTAGCTCGGCTTCTCGCCACCACTCTCGGGATCGGTCTCCACGTCCCAGGTGCGGACGAAGCTCCCTTTGTCGAAATCCCAGTTCCTGGTCCAAGCCGGCAAGAAGTACTCGCCGACAAACTGCGAACTGGTGTCGTCCGCCAACTTCTTCGCCTGGGCACAGCTGGTCGCCGGCATAGCGAGGGCGATTCCAACACACGCAACGAGAGAGAAAATCGCGGCAAGATTTTTCATAGGTCGATCGCTCGAAAAAAGAGGGCGTGAGCTAGAAACCAACACGGCGAGGCCAAAAACCTCGCCTTGCGGGAAACAGTATATCGCAGCCACCGCCCCAAGTGGAGGAGTCAGCCCGATCTAGTCTGCGCGGGAGTGTTGTGTGTCCTGCTGGTGATCGTTGCTGCCCGGGTTGCTCATCGCACCGCATTTGTAACGCAACAGGCGAAGGCGAAGCGTAAGCCAATCCCTCCAACTTGCGGCAGAATTAGTCTTGAGCGCTTGTCGGCACCAGTTCACAGCAGTCACAAAGTCGCCTTGCGTAGCGGCGATACGCTCCAAACTTAAGCAACTCCGAACAGCGTCGAATTCCTTGCCGCTACTGGTAGCAATTTCGAGTCCCTTGCGAAACAGCCGCTCGGCTAGCGTGTAGTGCCATGCGCGCTCGGCAATCCAGCCCATCTCGTTGACAGAATTCGCATCTCCGCTTCCCTCACAGGTTTGAAACGCTTTGTCAAGCCAATACTCTGCGGTGTTGGTATCGTCTTGATGGATGGCGTCGACGCTGAGGGCGAAGTAAGTCGCCGATGCGTTGTCGTTAAGGTTGGACTGTTCTTTTATTTCTAGGGATTTGAGATACCACTCCCTCGCAGCGTCGTAATTGCTGCGTTGACTGGCAACGATACCAAGTTGGTGATAGCTGGCGGCTAAACCACATTGGTCATTGTGCTCTCGCTTGATACGGATCGACTTCTCTAACCATTGCTCGGCAGAGTCGTAATCGTGCCGGCGATTGGCGACCGCACTCAGGTTGTTGTAGGTCTTGGCCGCCCCAACTTCGTCGCCTGTCTGTTCGTCAATCTCTAACGATTTGCGATACCACTGCTCGGCAGCGTCAAAGTCTTCTCGCTGATAGGCGATTGTTCCAAGCTGGTGGTAGTTGGCCGAGGCATCCGCATCGTCACCAAGTTTCTCACTTATTTGAATGGCCTTGTGCAGCCACTTCTCAGCGCGTTTGAAATCGCCTCGACCGTTTGCTACACGGCTAAGGAGATGGCAGGTATAGGCGATTGCATGCTCATCGCGATTTTTCTCCTCGACATCGAGAGCCTTGCGATACCACTGCTCAGCGGCATCGTAATCGCCTTGCCGGTAGGCGACGACGCCCAGTTGGTCGTAAGCGAGAGAGACTTGGCTGTCTTCCGCCGATTCAAAGAGACTCGCTGCTTGTAGGCATAGCTCTGCCGCCTCTTCTAGGTTGCCTTGGTGATACGCATCGAGTGACTGGTCGTAATAAACCTTTGCAGGGCATCCATCACTTTTTGGATCGACGATTTCGTTCACTTGTCTGCCTCCGTCGCTCAGGGGCTGCGTTAAACGAGGCACAATCCAGATCCTCGCTAACGGTACTAGCGTACCAAGACCGCGCCCCGCTCTAAACACTTCGCCCCACGCCCACCACGCAGTACGGCTTGCATAAACAACACGTCTCTAAGCAACCCGTTGTGCCCGTCGTGCCGTCGTGGTTCCTCTCGACCGAGCACTACGGCATAGCGACCACAGCAAAATGGCGAGTGGCCAGGAATTTCGCGGGCTGGCCCAAAACGGCGCGCTCAAGAACGTTGCTAGAATTTTGCGATTCGCTTGGTAGAACGATAATCGGACGCGTTCAACCTAAAGAGAAGCGTCGACGTAAGTCGTTTGTTGGCGAGTGAGCGGCGACCCTGGAGCGTGAATTCGACGGGCTTGGCGACGAAAAAAATTCTGAGAGGGCCGCGGCGAAAAATCTCAGAGAATAATTGTGCCAAGATTCTTTACGACGCAAATCGGCGACGCGTAGGTCACCGGCAGCTACCTACCTCTGACTGCCCACTGCCCACTGCTGACTCCTTCAAATCAACAAACGTGTGTCGCCTTCTTCGCGTTCTTCCCACGCTTTGCGAACTTCGCCCAAGCCGTAGCCGACGAGTTCAAACTGATCGGCTAGGCGTTCGAGCAAGTCGGCCGTGGGGGCGGACTCGGCGCCGGGCAATCGACTAGCGACGAAGTAAGCCCGCCGGCCTTGGTCGCGATAGTCCAACAGGGCGTCTTTGCCGCCAAGTTGCTTCAGCCGCTCCGCCATCTCGGGATAGACGCCCGTCCAGAAGAGGGTGAAGTCGCCAATGTGCCGATGCACGCGGCGGCGAGCCGGGCCGATCCGCTGGTGGGCTTCTTCGAGCATCTCCGCCACCTGCGTCAGCCGCTCGCCACGCACACTGCGGACGCCAAACACCGCGTCGCTACGCACGAACCGAAGCAGCAACTCGGTGAGGTAATCCACCAGCGGCGGATCAACCACGCCCAGTGTCGACGCAAAGGCATGCTCGGTAACGCCGGCGAAGAAACGCTCGCTGGTGGTGGGGCGAGCCGAGACCGGTGACTGGCCGGGATCGTCGCCCCAGCTTTCAGAACGGCTGTCCTGCATCGAGAACCTCCGCCTCGCTCCACGCACACCGGCTTGCGGCTGCGTGTCGAGTCCCCAGCCGTGGCGGCCTGCGAGCGAGGAACGAGCCGACCACCACGCCGTGTCTATGCAACACATTCGCCTGAGCCTTGCCGGCGGATCGCCTGCAAAGCCACGTTCGTGCTGGCCCGGCGCCAACCGCGTGGGTCGCAGCACTAACTCGATATTAGTCTGACGCCAAAGTAGAGGTCAATTTCATTGCAGAGAACGTCAAAATCGGCGGCGCCAACAACCGGTATCGGCCAGCGGAATGCCCCACGGCCAGCGAAAGTGCCTGCCGAAGCACAGAGGCTGCGGTTACTCGAGCGCCGCCAGTAGTGTTGAGACGTAGTCGCCAACGCTCTTGAGAACCGCTTCTCGAGGCTGATTGGCGGCGTCGGCGATGCGGCGGACGATTGCCGAGCCGACGATCAGGCCATCGGCAACTGGCGCCAGAAGCTTGACGTGCTCCGGCTCGCTAATGCCAAAGCCGATGCAGATTGGTAGATCGGTTTGCCCGCGGAGCCAACCGACGTTGTCCACGAGGTCGGCCGGCAAGGCAGTCCGCTCACCGGTAATGTCGGCAATCGAGACGTAGTAGACAAAGCCGGTAGAGGTCTCGCAGATCTGTAATGCCCGATCGCGTGGCGTGGTGGGTGTTACTAGTTGGATGAGCGACAAGCCGCGATCGGTGCAGACCTTCGACAGAGTGGGCGATTCCTCGACCGGGAGGTCAGGCACAATCAACCCGGCGACGCCTTTGGCTTTCACATCGTCGCAGTACTGCTCGATGCCGTGACGATAGATGATGGCGTAGCTGACCATCGTCACAATCGGCGCCGGCACCGCGGGGCAAGTGTCGCCGAGCATGTCGAGGATGCTGGCGAGTTTGATCTTCTGCTCCAGTGCCCGCGTGTAGCTTGCCTGGATGACCGGGCCATCGGCAATCGGATCGCTGTAGGGAATGCCCAATTCGCACAGACTGGCGCCACGAGCGACGACCTCTTTGAGCACTGCTGCGGTATAGTCGAGATCAGGATCGCCCGCCGTCACGAACGGCATGAGCGCTTTGCGATTCTCGGCACGGAGCTTGGCGAAGAGGTCGGGAATCGAAGGCATTGCGAAGGCGAACGGCGGGAGGCGGAAGTCGAACGAGGCCGATTGTACCTGCTATGGCTTTTCCCGCCGAGTAGGCTGGTGGGGTATAATGAGGTTCAGATCAAAGCCACCGCCGGAGAGAGCAATTGAACGCCTCGCAAATGATTGAGTTAGTGAACCGCCAGCCTTTTGAGCCGCTCGAAATCCATTTGAATGACGGCGATATTCTCAAGGTCGATTCTCCGCACTTGATTGCCACGGGCAAGAATCAGCCGACTTGCATCTTGTACTCAGACGACAGTGATGTCGCACGTTATGTCCCCTATCGCAACATCTCGCAAGTAATCACGAGACACCCGACGGGAGCTTAGTTAGAAGCTACGAGCCCGGTTTGTGAGCAGCGGAGTCGCTATGTGCATCTTCTTCTGGGTAAGCGGCGCCGTCGGGTTTGCGGTAGAACACTACGCAGAGGACCGCGGCGAGGATGGCGAGGAAGAGACCGCCGACGATTAGTTTCGACAGGGGCGTCAGCGTCACGGCGATGCCATCGGAGCGGGCGAGCAGTAGGCTGGCGAGGTTCATGGTTGTGTGGACTTGCTGGTGGCTTGGGTAATCGTGCGGCTGGGATTATGTCGTTGGACGGCGGCGGCGATACACCAGACGGCGATGCCAGCGATTAAAACAGCCACGCCTGCATTCGGTCCACCGATGAGCGTGGCGATGTGAGCGACGACCACGATTGCCGCCACCCGTCGGGCCCAGCGGTAGCGGGCGAGCAGGACGCCAGCCACCAGGCAAGCGACCGCTATCACCAGGGCGAATTCGCTGACGCTGGTAAACATCGCTGTCTCTGCGTCATTGTAGGCGCTTAGCCGTAGTTGACGCCCTT
>JBCDCL010000161.1:0-6770 GCA_039182175.1 Planctomycetota bacterium | reverse complement strand
TGCTGTGCCCCTGGGAATCGCCAACGGCATTCTCGCAGGTCGACCGACAGTGGACGGCAAACGAGCGAGCGATCAACCAGTGATTTACGATCCCGAGCGTGGCGGTTTCGTTGCGTGGCTAAGTGGAACAACGAGCGAACGGCGAATCGTCGAGCTGAAAATGCTGCTACCGCTTAAGCGAGACAACTTGCAAACCGTCTTGCAGACGAATCTTGCAAGAGCCAACCAGGCGACGTTGGTGCTCGACTCCAGCGAGCCAGTAACCGATGCGTACGCCTCCACCGGGGCCATCTTGGATGTCGCCGACAACGCTTTGGGGGGAACGCGATTAACGGCTCAGGGAGCAGTGGGTGATTTCCAATTAGGGTGGCGTAGTCCAACGACGGATCAATTCGCTGCACGCACCGCCGTGCTAAGCGTCGAAGGCCAGATCTTGAGCGAAGTCGACGGCACGAACGTACGCAGTCGGGCTAAGTTGACCATCGATAGCTACGGCCAAGAGATCGAACGCTTTCGGGTTCGCTTGCCGGCTGGTTCAACACTCATTCCAACTGCGACGGATGGAGCAAGCGGCGGGCAGCCGCGCATTACGCTGCTTCCGCCCGAGCGTGACGCTCTAGGTCGGTCGCGGCCGGTTTGCTCGGTCACTCTGGCAAAGCCGACGTCAGCTGGCGTATCGGTCGTTTTGGAAACAGAGCAAACGGTTGGGCTTGGTGACGAAGCAGAGATTGATCTCGGAGGATTCGAAGTCATTGGCGCCGCTCGCCAATATGGCGAGGTTGCCTTACGCATGGCGGACGATTGGCGTCTACGGTGGGGCGAGCTTCAGTCGGCACAGCGCATTGACGTGGCGTCGCTGGACAAAGAGTTACGGCAGCTAGGCGTCGCGGCGGGGCTGAAGTATTTTGGCCAGCCGTGGCAAGCAAGAGTACGCATCATTCGGCTTGGTACACGCGTCGAAGCCAGTCCGCGTTACCGCCTAGAGATCAAGCCGACAGAAGCCTCGTTGACGACTGAGGTCGATTACCGCATCCCAGGTGCGCGGGTTTCTAGCTTTTCCATCGACCTGCGTGACTGGACGAGCGAGGTGTCGCTTCTGCCAAGTGCAGATTCCGAACTGATCGATCCCGACTTCAAGCGACAGACTCAAGATGGCGAACTCTACTTGCCGCTGCTGCGGCCAACGGCACAGCAAGTGACGCTCAGATTCTCTGCGAGGCTAGAACTGCCGCCGCGTGACCAAACGCTGCAACTACGACTACCGATTGCTAAAGCGACCTCGCAAAGCGCGTCGGAGTTAATCGTCGTTGTCGATCCGGCCGTGCAGCTTGTTCCTGACTTGCAGCAGTCTCGCCGCCTCCGCCCGGCCACGCTTGCGGCCGAAGACCGCGACCCTGCCGATCCGTCCGGTTTGCGAACGTTTCGATTTGTTGGCTTCTTGCCCGATCAGGAATTTGTCGCAGAAAAACGCCTACGGCCAGGCGAGTTGGACGTGGCCGTCCAAACGGAACTACGTGTCAGCGAGTCCACTTCGGTCGTCGAGCAGACGTTCGACTACGACGCACGCTACGAACCGGTGACACGCATCCGTATTGCTGCACCCGCCGAGCTTGCGGAGCCCGATGCTATCTCGTTTACTCTGCTGCCGGTGATGGAACTTGAGTCCGCTGATGTCGCAACTCAAGGAACCGATGTAATTCGTCCGGATGCCGCTTCGTCCGGCGTGCCACTCAATGCCGAGCTGGTCACCGCGCCGTCAGCCGAATCCCAGCGGGCTGAGTGGATCGTCGAATTGCCTCGGCCTTGGATTGGTCCGTTTTGCCTGCGTGCTGATTACCAAATGGGTGAGCAACGTAGCCGAGAGATCGCCGGTGGGGGATTTACGATTCCGCTGCTCAGCCCCCTCGCTACCCCACAACGCTCACACACGCTACTTGCGAGCACCAACAGTGGCGAACAACTCTTGCTCGCAAAGGAGCAAAGTGACTGGACGCCCGTGGCGGATAACAACCGGACAGACTCCGTTCTGCGTGTGGCAGCGTCACGCGTCGCGTCAAGTATCGCGCTTGCCAGAAAGCCAGAGGAAACGTCGGTAGCGGACGAAGCCGTGCTGCGACGCCGTTGGCTGCAGACTTGGGTCGGCTCGGACAAAGTCCAACAACGCATCGCGTTTCAGTTTGAGTCGCAAGACGCCCAGGCAACGGTGAAGTTGCCAACAACCGTCGGCTCGCAGCCCATCGAGGTCGTGCTGGACGGCGCCGTAGTGACAAGCTTTGTTCGTCAAGCTGGACAGCTCATCGTGCCGCTACCCAAACGCCCTGACTCTCTCCACACGCTAGAAATTCGTTACTTCGAGACTAACCGCCCATCGGGTGGGAGTAATTCGCAGCCGGCAGCAGAAGTGCTTGCTTGGCAGCCCGCCAGATTAATTGCCGACGCCGTGCTAAGCGAATCCTATTGGGAAATCATCGTTCCGAGTACGCGCCACGTGCTCGACTTGCCGGCTGGGTTCGTTCCTGCCATGGAGTGGAGCGTGCAAGCAGGCGTCTGGGGGCGTCGGTCGGTGCTAAGCACGGCAGCGCTTGAAGAGTGGATCGGCGCCGTTGAACGCGGCCGACCCGCTGGGGCCGAACATCGCTATCTCTATTCATGCCTCGGCGAAATAGCCGATAAGCCGATGCCGACCGTCACTACGGCGAGTCGCTCAACCCTTGTCGTCGGCTCGTCAGCCGTCGTGCTGGCGATCGGCGTAGCGTTGGTCTATATCCCTTGGCTGCGTAGGGCGGATTGTTTATTCGTATTAACGCTGTTCGGGACCGCTCTAGGAATGCTCTACCCGGGTCCGTTCCTGTTTGTTGTGCAGGCCGGGATACTCGGTCTGCTCCTCGCCGGATTAACGGCGGTCCTTTCGGTTTTGTTGCGGCGCCCGGGAATTGCTGACTTGAGCACGGGCCCGTCGAACTTGACGGGCCAATCCGCTGGGCCGGGAACCGATACGCTGATTTCATTGCCGATGGGCACGGTATCAACCAATGCGCCGACCGCTTCCCTCCCACCTGCCGACAGCCGCGGCCAGTAGCTGCGAACGTCCCGCCCCAGGCTTATCCTCGCTGCTTGGTACTGCCTGAATGTCCAACAATGCCCAAGTCGATGCGGACTACGTGATCGCTGCACGCCGATCGCAGCGTAGGCTAGCGAGGTTCGTCCTCACCGTCTTCGCTGTCGTCGCAGGATGGATAGCGTCATCGCATACGATCGCACTGGCAGCGGAATCTGCGGGGCCTTTTCGCCGCGTGTATGTTCCAGCCGACCGACCAAGTGCATGGCCCGTCGACGGCGATCGCTATCTGCCAATCGAGAAGAACGAACTTAATCGGCTGCTGTCGCTACGTCAGCATACTAAAGATAGTCGCAGCCGAGTCGAGTCAATCCGAGTCGACCTACGGTACGCGACGGGTGGGCGACTGACGGGATCGGGCGAGTTGCAACTGGTCGCTGAGCAGAATGAGCCTGTCTTTATCCCTTGGCCGTCCAGCACGGCTGCCGTCATGACTCCTCGCTGGCTGCCGCCGATCGACAAGCCAGCACTCCTGGGAGCGTGGCCGGCGAATGCGGCCGAAGTCGAGAAGAATCCGGCAGACAGCAAATTAGCGGCCGCGCATCGTTACGAATACGGTCTTGCCGCTACTGAGTCCGGTCGACTCGCGTTCGACTTCGACGTCTGGCCAGAAGCGGAGACGTTCCCTCATCATTACCGGATCGCACTTCCCCAAGCCGCCCGGCGCCAAGCAACGCTTACCTTACCGCTCGATGTGGAACCGACTGTCAAATCCGGTTTGATCGAACGCATCGCGGCGTCGGCCGATAGTGAGCCCACGGATAAGCAGTGGCGAATCCGTCTACAAGGCGACCGAGACCTGGAGCTTACACTTCGCTCGTCCAACACAGCTTCGACCAGCCACCCGACGTCGGTCTACTATTCTTTGCAGTCAAAGGTCCGCTTAATTGATGGCGGAGCGGAATGCGAAACGCGTATCCAGGCTCATGCCGAAGCGACATTGCCTACACAGTTAAGGCTAGAGATCCCTGCGACTGCGGCCATCACTGAGGTGCAAGTCGATGGTGAACCAACAACGTGGCGAATCGATTCGACCGACGGCACCTCATCGATCGCGGCTGTCGACCTAGCAAATCGCCAAGCCGCCGAAGAAGCGAGCATCGTCGTTCGCTACTGGTCGAGTTTTGCGTCTGCTGATGCTTGGTCTTACGAACCGCTTCGACTCTGTGATGGAGTTTTCGAGGAAGGGTCGGTCCGTGTCGACACGCGGGGGACTTTGCAGATCGTCGACATCCCCGAGTTGCGTGACGCAGTGTTCGCAAGGCAAACCCAACAAAGTGAGTCTGCCGAACCGAGCGTCGAATCCGGAGCGTTTGTGCTTCAATTCCTGCGCGGTGATCCGAAGATCGTTTTCCGCCTGGCGCCACGCACGGATCGGAGAGAGCTTCGTGTGACGCAGCGTTCGGAGCTCAACGATACGGAAGTTCGATCGCAGATTGAGCTCGATTTCGCCGACGCTCGAACAACCTCGGCAACGCCGTTGACGCTGAAGCTCAACAACGACTGGCTTCTCGAGTCCGTGGATTCACCGACACCCGGAATGATTGAAGACTGGCGCCTTGAGTCGGGCGAAGGTACCACGCAGCAACTTCGCATTCAACTTGCGCCGAATCGAACGGATAGCAGATCAAACGAGACAGAGTTTTCTGACTCAGTGGTCGAACGAACAATCCTTTTTGCTTGTCGCCGTTCCACACCGCGGCGTCAGTTGCTGTCGCTGGACACGCTTGCCCCACTAAAGACGGCGAACGACGCATTCATAAGTAATAAGCTGGTGCTTACCGCGGCATCGACCTACTCGCTCCGTCTTTCGAGCCGTCTTCATGGGCAAGGTTTTCCGCTAAGCCGAGCCCAGCGTTCGAACCAGGTTGACGCTTCAGTCGTTGGTGACCAGCAGATAACGTTTGATCTTTTGGCAGAAGCGTCCGCGGACGAGGAGGACACGACATTGGTGTCCTTGCTACCAGCAGAGCGTCAATATGCGGCCGATGTCCAGATCGATGTGCTCGTCAACCAGAACGCGTCGCGGTACGAGGCAGAGGTTGCCTTCGATGGCCTTGGCGAGCAGATGGTTGCGATTCCCATCTTCTTTGATCGCGATTTACCTGCTTCGGCGAAATGGTTCGATCCGTCGACGGACGCCTCGCTTGATGCACGACGGATGCCTCGCGGATTTACACGAGCGACCGCGAGCGTGGCCGGTGAGACGTGGCTCGTCCGTCCGGCGACGGTTCAAGGGATCGCCCGGATCGCCGTTGAATTTGCTTTGCCAGCCGACCGCGAACAATTGATACCGCTCGCGGTGGCGCCCGACGCCGTTACGCACTCTGGCGCCGTCATTCTGCACGGGTTTGGCGTCACCAGGCGATCGATAACGTCGCCAGGTTTTACCGCTTTGCCAACGACGGAAAGTGCGACGCTTCGCTACTCCTACGACCCTCGAAGTCTGCTGGACTTCCGGCAACTTACGCGTCTTTCGGTCGGCCCCGCAGTACGTGCTGCCTCACAATCTGGATTCTCGAATCGTCCTCTTCGCCTGGTTGGACTTAACAGCGTCTGGAAAGGCTCAGGCAAGACTATCCACGCCGCGCGATACGAGTATGAGGCCGGACTCGATGAGCTGAGATTCACCTTGCCAAGCGATGTAGAACTGCTCTCCGTGACTGACGCCCAAACTCATCAGTTCACTGCAAAGCAACTCGCTCAGGCTAAGGCAGATCCGATAAGTGGCGTCCGAGTGAAGCAGTATTCCGTGGATCTAAGCGACGCGGTAATCGACACAGCCCCAGCAAGGACTGAAGTTGACGCTGCCGACGAATGGCTGGCAGATGCAAGTAAGTCTCCCCCGCAATGGCGACCTTTCACGGTCTCCTACCGTTGTCAAGCGAAGTCCGCGCAAGAATCGATTGTTGCACCTCTGCTACCGCAATCAGCAGCCCAAGCCGGTTTGTGGCAATGGCAGCTGGTCATGCCCGACCGGTGGAAAGTTGCTGATCGTTCACTAACTCCGCAGAACTGGCAAGCACGCATTTTTGGCAGCTTCGCGCAGGGGCCTGACGCTCGGCCGTTCAATCCACTTCGCCGAGATGATTGGGGGCAACTGCTACGACGGCTGTCGATGCCTGCTGCAACTGCGGATGAGATTTTGCAACATTTTACTGGGACCCATGACCAAGATGCCTCGCTTGCCACGCCTGACAAGCCAGCCGGTTGGCGGAAGTACGATGCGTGGGGCGGCGCGACCTCTCCCTCGCCTGTCCGCCTTTACGATTCCCTCGTTTGGCAGGCGTGTACTGCTGCAATCCTGCTGTTGGTCATGATGCTTGCTGTCTGGCGACTGGCGCCCCATGCCAACGTCCACCTCGCCGTCACCGCCGCCGCCGTGATCACCGCGTTGCTGGCGCCCGAACCGATCGCTGCTGTGGCATCGACAGTAGTGATGGGTCTATTGCTTTCGTATCCGTGCAGTTGGCTGCTGCGACGATGGCAAACACAACCTTCTTCCGCAAGCATCACGGCAACGAAGTCGGTGTCGAGGACAGCGACGCAGCAAATGGCCCCTTTGTCGTTGGCCTTGTTCCTAGCGGTTGGGATAAACGGCGGACAAGCAGTCGCTGACGATCAGGCGGATGCGAATAACCTGCCTGTCGTC
>JBCDCL010000160.1:0-6778 GCA_039182175.1 Planctomycetota bacterium | reverse complement strand
GTAGTCCAGATCGACGACCGTATCGTCGTCGCCGAGATCGCCTTCGCCACGCGAGGCGATACCGCCCCGCCGACCAGAGGCGCCCTCTTTGATCTCAAGTGCCTTGATGATCTTAGGCAAGTCGGAAAAACGGTTCTTGATGTAGTTCAGATAACGTTCGCGAAACTTGTTTCCAATGAAGTCGCCAAACGACTTGTCACTAACGTGAGCCAAGAAGCTATCCGCTCGTGGCGTACCGGGACGGTCTAGCTGGGCCGGCCACTTGAGAACTTTGTCCTGCTGACGCTGGTAAAGCTGCGTCCAGATTTCCTCTACCTTCGACGCTAGTTCCTTAATTTCCTCTTCCGTCCGCTCGTTTACCTTGTCATTGGGGTGGTAGGGCTTGCCGTTGAGGGTGCGTTGCTGATTGAACTCGGCCTTGATCTTGCTCTCGTTGGAGGCGTATTCGTCCGCCAAGGCGCCGGCTGCTGTGTACCAGCAATACACCGCCACGAGGATCGTAAGCACCGAGAGCACCCAAAAGTGCTGTTCTTTGAGCCACCGTAGTGCGGTTCGAACCTGATCCATATCTTCCTATCTCCACGCCGCTGTGAGCGGCTGTTCCGCTAGTTGTCGTTTCGCTCGAGCGCGACCCGTTATGCCCGTGGATTAAAAGTCGTCGTAAGTCTCTGCTTCGCCAGCCGCGTCACCATTGATACGAACGGTGCGGGGCGTTGGCTTCCATACGAACTGCACAATGAAGTCGTAGCGACGCAATTTCCACAGTTCGGGCTCCTGCTCTGCTTCAGCGCCCTCAGCCCCACCACGGGCGCCAGGACCACCGAATCGCGAGACTGCTGGCCGAGCACGACGCGCGCCGCCTTGGTTGGACTCGTCATCTTGTGCATTGGGGTCGTAAGTCGTCTCGAAGATCGGCAGGCTGGTCACCAGCACGGGATAGCTTACGCCGAGTTTCGATAGCGGCACTTCTACCAGCTCGCCGCCCTGGCCATCGGGCAGCATCACCGTCTTTTGCAGCAGGTTCTTAATCAGCGTTTTGCGGACAAAGCGGGCGCCTTCGTCGTCGAGGCCAACTTTGTTGTCAGGATCGTCTGCACTGCTGTTGTGGAAGTGATAGCCGATTAGCTGCACGACCCAGCCTTCCCCCGTGGGACCTTGTACGTCGGCGCCGCCCTCGTCGCTGAATTCGTCGTCGAATCCACCGTTGTCGAAATCGTCTTGCCCACCGGCTTGGTCGTCAAATTGATCTTCCGCAGGCGCCTCTCCGTCGTCGACGGCATCGGGGTCGACATTCTCATCGCCCCCTTCTTCGCCTCCTTCCCCTCCTTCGCCTTCGCCAGCGGCGGCGGCCTCAGCTGCCGCGGCGGTTTCGGACAGTTCCTCCGACTTTAGCGCGTCCAAATACTGCTGCTTCACACTGCCGGAGAACCATTGGTCGAGCGATTCAAACTTTTGCACTTCGATCGACTCGATATGTAATTCCTCTCGCATCGAGACATCGGTAGCGGTCTTCTTTCGTTCCGCCTCTGGTCGCTCGTCGACGGGTACCGCCGCATCGACTGCTTTAAGCAACTCTAGCCACAGCAGCCGTCCGTCCGTGTTGCTCTGCAGGTTGTTACCGATTTGCTCGATTTGATTGAACTTGTCGCGTAGTTCTTGATCGCGACTGGTGTACCTGCCGGCCGTACTGGTGAGACTCTTGGAGCTATTGATCGGGCTACTCCAGTCGTCTTCGATGTCGACAGTCTGCCACGAAGAGACGTAGCTTGAGTAGTTGATCGCCAAACCGACCATGAGCATCGCCGCCGCAGCGACCATCCACGGCTTTTTGGATCGCACCAAACGCTTGGTGATGATCTCTTCTGGCAACAGGTTGGTGCTAAGTTGCGAAAGACCAAGCCCCTGGACGCACAGTCCGTAGGCGACCGCAAAGCTGAGGTGGTTGTCCTTAAACTGCGGCGCGGCCGTGACGCTACCGCCGACCAAGCCGCGGAACTCCTCGATCGGCGTCACAGGCTGCTCGAGGTTTTGTGCCAAATAGCGCTGCAAACCCGGCAGCTTCATTGGGTTGCCGAGGGCGATAATCTCCTTAATCGCTGACGCTTTGTTGTTACTTTCGTAGAAGCGGAGCGACCGCTGAATCTCGGTCACCAGATCGCTAAACACGGGCCGCATCGCTTGGAAAACGGCTTTTGGGTCCTCGGCCTGCGTGGCGTTGCGTTTGAGGTGCTCTGCCTTGGCAAAGGTGATCCGCATCTCCTTGGCGAGCCGTTTGGTGAAATGGCTGCCGCCGAGCGGAATATTACGCTGCCAAACGCGATAGCCGTTGGTGACCACCAGATCGGTCGACTCGGCGCCGAATGAGAACAGAGCGATCGATGGCGGCTGATTCTCCGGATCGAACTCTTCGGCGTCTTCCAGATTGTTCAGCCGATCAAAAGCCGCGTAGTTGTAGACAGACAGGGGCGCAAGTTGGATCGTGTCGACTTCGATCCCCGCATTCTCCAGTGGCTCCAGAGCGCGAGCAACTTGGTCGCGCTTCATCGCGAACAAGCCAACTTCCGTTTCCAGAGCGTAGCCCTCGTCCTGGCTGCCGCCGGCTAGCGGCTCGTAGTCCCAAACAACATCTTCCAGTGCAAACGGAATTTGCTGCTTGGCTTCGTACTTGACGATGTCGGGAATCTTCTTCGACTCGACCGGCGGCAACTTGATGAATCGCGCTAGTCCGCTCTGGCCCGGGACTGCGATCGCGATCGAATCGCCCTTCACCTCGTTCCGGGAAAGAAACGTTTCGAGTGCCTCGGCGATGAGTTCTTCGCGGTCCGCATCTTGCTGACTGAGGAGTTTGGGATACTCGATGTAGTCGAATGCCTCGACGACAATCCGATTCGTATCCTTTTCGTGGGGGCGGCAACGCAACGCTTTCAGCGCGCACTGTCCAATATCAATGCCCCAAACGGCGCCCGACTTCGCCATTACTGTCTTCCTCTGTTCCGTAGTTCCGAAGAGTTTGCTCCGAAGAGCTGCCAGGGCAGATTGCTATCTGCCGCTCGCAAATGGTCGCCTGGACGAATTCTCGACCTCGCAGCACAAATGGTCAACTAACCGCATCCGCAGCCCTAGCAGGGACATGACGGTGCAAGTCGTGGGCAGCAAGTCTGTCCGCCGGGGAAATTGTTGCTTCCCCTGGGAGAATCCGCGACGTAACCTCCATTCTAGTTTGAGTTTGGCAACTGTGAAGTTTTCGGTGCGAATCGCCTGAGGCGGCCGCCGGGCCAGAATCGGCAGCACTTCGACATTTCTCGCAACCTCAATGGCCATATGCACTTAAATCGCGTTGGCATCTTGGCGCCCGGCGATAGCGTCGCCGACTTCCCGACGCACTATCGAGGAAATGATGCGGCTGGCCTGCTTGCCGGCTGGACGGCGGCATGGCGGCCCGGACTGATTGTTGCCACCGGTCGGCTGCCAGAGTTGCTCTCGGAATTCGACCCGCCACCCGCCGAGAGTTGGGCTAGCGGCTTGGTCATCGCCTGTGGTCCGAGCTGCGCAGGGGCTGCTATCGAGTGGCTGGACGAAGTCCGTATAAGCCAGGCGCCACGCAAGTTGGTTGTGGAAGGATTCGTCGATCGCGCGAGCGTTCTTGCCGCTATCGATCGAGCGCTGCCTGAACTGCCAGAAGTGCCGCCAGAGATAGAGGCCGAGTTCTTCGCACTTGGATACGCCTACGTTCAAGTCGCCACACTCACCCGAGCCTTGCAAGATGCTGCGGTCTTCAATCGAGATCTATTTCAATCGTCAGTCGTCGCCGCGGCGGAAGCAGCCATCGCTGGCCAGCAGGACACGATGCAGGCTGCGATCGAGCGATGCTACGACCAACTGCTGCAAGCTCGCAATCACACGTACCCCGTCGACCTCTTTTTGCTCGACGTTGTTTTGACAGCGGAAACGACTTTCGGGGAGTCGCTCGTTAAGGAACTTACACAACCGAGCTCAAAGTCTGTCGTCATGGCGGGTCACGTCGCCGACTGCCTTGCCGTAGACTTTCCCGAATCGCTTGCCTCCCTTCAATCCGCTATCGCGGCGGGGCACACCTGTGTAGCAGCCGGCGGATACACAGGCGAGGATCTCTCTACGCTGCCGCCAGAGGTATTGCTCGAAGAACTTCAGCGTGGACAAGATGCCATTGCCCGCGTGACGGGAACGCCGCCTACGGTCTTCGGACAACGTGCGTCTTCGCTTGGTCCGCGCATGCCGCGGGCGTTGAGTGGTCTCGGTTACGATGGCGCACTCGCCGTGGGCTTTGATGGGGGCGAGCCTCCCACGCCAGAACGAGGGAGAACAACGTGGATGGGAATCGATGGCACGGGCGTCGAAGTGGCCCTCGCCACGCCGCACGATCTTGGTCGCCCCGAGACGCTGCTCAACCTGACTGAGTTCTTGGCAGCTACGCTTCAGGGCGACCGCGTGCCGACGGTCCTACTAGCGGGTTGGCCTGGGGCTCGGCACGCCGCGTTCGAAGACTTGCGGCTCGTCGCCCAGCGGAGTGAGGTCCTTGGCCGGCTGGTAACGCTCGAGGAGTACTTTCAGCAAACGTCGGCGTCGGATCACTGGGGGCATTTTGAGCTAGACGGACTCGGCCCTGCCGCCAACAAAACACGTCCGAAGAATGCATCGGCTACTCCGCTCGCCCTACGCGATAACCTGGTCAACGGATTAGCGACCGTCGCCGAGGCCGTGACAAATGCCCAAGCCATGGCAAATGAGGGCGAGCATCAGCAGAAGGATGTAGCGCCTCTTACCGCAATCGCTGCTTCGGCTGGACACGCCGCCGATGGCCAAGTCGGCGGAGCTTCGCTAGTTGTGAATCCGTGGAGCTTCCCTGTCTGGTCGACCGCGACGCCAGTCAGCAATCAGCGGCGACTTGAAGTGCCCACGGCAGGGGCGCCTGCACTTGGCTATTGCTTAGCGAAAGGCAATGTGCATTCAGGCGGCCCCACGCGGGTCGACGGTCTTTCGCTACGCAACGAGCACCTTAAGGCACTCGTTCATCAGGGCTGCGGTGGTTTGCAATCGCTGCGACCGCATGACGTGCGTCGCAACCATGCGTCGCAACGCGTGGTGATCACGCGGCGCCGAGGAGGTTTGGCGGTAGCCGAGATGCAGGCCGACTTGGTGGAAGTGGCGGGTGACACAGCCTTGGGGCCCGGTCTGCGTAGCATCGGGCGGCTGGTCAACAATCGTGGCGACGTGCTGGCGAAGTTCACGCAAACCATTCGCTTGCCGCCTCACGCTCGCGAATTACTCTTCGACATCGACATCGACGCTGCCGAGCAGTCGCAAACGTTTCGGGACTACCATCAACTCGCCTTTCGCTTAGCACTGGGCGATGCGGACTGGCTGTGGAGCCGCGGGTTGCAGTGGGCGAAGCTGCCGATCGAAGATCGGGCGTCCGTCGTCGCCAGCGATTACCTCCAGGCAAGACACGCCACGACAGTGATCACCCTGGCGTGCGACTGCCCCCTCGCCTTCCGCCGCATTGGCGCCGGCCGAGTCGACGCCCTGCTGCCGTGGGGCGATGGTGGGCATTCGCGGCATCGCTTTGCCCTCAGCCTTCATCCCCAGCCAGCACTGCGGACGACGCTTGCCGGATTGGCTGGGGCGGCGGTGATTCCGGTCGCGAAGTCTCCCCAGGCGGCCGAGTCAGGTTGGTGGCTGCACTGCAGCGCTGCCTCGGTTGTGGTGAGTCATTTGTCTGCTAGTAACCTCGATGGCGAATCCTCCCACCGCCGACTCCAAGTCCGGCTTGTCGAAACCGAAGGACGTGCCGCGACGGCGAGGCTACGCTTTTGCCGTCCGCTACAGTCTGCACACTTGCAACGGCTAGCCGCGAACTTCGGTGAACGATTGCCTGCCGATTCAGAAAGCGAACTCCCGGTGGAAGAGGGCGCCGCGGTGGTCGAAATCGGCCCCTACGGCTGGCTACAAGTCGAGGCGGCATGGTAGCATCTGGAGTCAGACGCTAGTCGAGAAGACCTCGTTCGCCCTGCCGAGCGACGCCCGCCGCCACGCCTTTCGCCTCCTGCTCCCAGCCCCCCTGCACTTCCGATGATCGTCACTATCGACGGCCCCGCCGGGGCGGGAAAAAGTAGCGCCGCCCGCGTGCTGGCCGCCAAGCTTGGTTTTCGCTTCCTCGACACGGGCGCCATGTACCGGGCGGTTACGCTGGCAGCGCTCGAACAAGGCATCGATCTAGACGATGGCCAGGCGCTTCAGCAACTCGCCGAAGAGATCGACATTCACCTCACCGATGGCAAAGTGCGACTGAACGGCCGAGATGTGACGCGGGCGATTCGGACGTTCGACATTACGACCGCAACCAAGCATGCCGCCGACAACCAGGGGGTTCGCTCGCGGCTTGTCGAGTTGCAGCGTCAAGCAGCCGCTGGCCACGATGTGGTGACTGAAGGCCGGGACCAGGCATCGGTTGTCTTTCCCGACGCCGAATGCAAAATCTTCCTTACCGCCAGCGATGAGGTTCGTGCTCAGCGACGATACGAAGATCTGCTCGGTCGTGGCGAGCAGGTCACGTTTGAAGAGGTGCTCGCCAAGCAACAAGAGCGAGACGCCCGCGACTGTAGCCGGCCGGTAGGAGGGCTGCGAAAAACGCCCGACACCATCGAAGTTAGCACCGATGGCATGTCGCCCGACGAGGTTGTCGAGCAACTTATGGAGTTGGTCGCCTCGCGTCGGCCGGCTGCCAGTAAATCGGGCGAGT
>JBCDCL010000159.1:0-6819 GCA_039182175.1 Planctomycetota bacterium | reverse complement strand
GGTATTTTGCAACCGGTAGGCATATCCTCCCACCATCGCCTAACCGGCAAGCTTTGCCGCCGTTTCCAATCGTTAGAAAATCGACGCTGCTGCTCAGTTTGTCCGCTGGTCGGTCACTGCGATGGCTCCTACGATAGGCGGCTTGCGTCGCGCTTGTTCTGGCCGACGACTATGCCCCGCGCTCAACCAAAGCAGACGTATGGAAGATTCTGAAATCGATTCTGACCTCCCACAGTGGACCGCTTTGGGGCGGATCGAACGCCGCGTGTTGGGCGTCTTGATTGAGAAAGCAAAGACGACGCCGGCCAACTACCCGCTGTCGCTCAACGCCGTGCGGACCGGCTGTAATCAAAAGAGCAACCGCTTCCCGCAGATGGACCTCGAAGACCGCCACATCGAGGAAGCGATCGACACCCTTCGCGAACGCAAAGCGGTGTCGATAATTCAGGGCGATGCCCGGGTCGAGAAGTACCGCCACTTGGCGTACGAATGGCTAGGCGTGAGCAAGGTTGAACTTGCCGTGATGGCCGAGCTGTTGCTCCGTGGCGCCCAGACGATCGGTGAACTGCGGGGCAGGGCGGCTCGCATGGAGCCGATCAAAGGGATGAGCGAGCTGATGCCCATCCTCGACGGCTTGATGCAAAAGAACCTGGTGGTGTACCTCACGCCACCTGGCCGAGGCGCCTCGGTGACGCACAACCTCTACGAGCCGCAAGAGCTAGAGAAGGTCCAACGAGAGTTCGGCCCAAGCACGGTCAACCCGCAACCAGCCGCTCCGTCGACATCCGTCGCGCCAGCGGCGCCCAGCCATCCGGCCGAGGAGCCAAGCCAAATCGGCACACCTTCGGCCGCGGGTGATGCGTCCGACTTGCAGGCGGAGCTTGCCGCCTTGCGAACCGAGTTCCAAGAACAACTCTCCGAGCTGCGATCGGAAGTTGAAGACCTCCGGCAACGGATTCAGGGCTAGTCCCACCTGCTGAGGCGACCACTACGGCTCGACGGGGGCGTGGTAGACTGGCGTAGACCGGTTCCGTTTCTATCAGAAGATTCTGCCCCTGACGTCCTGCTCCTGACCCCCGGCCTATGGCGACCTTTGCCGAGCAAGTCCGCCGTTATTTCTTATGGCTGCTGCTGGGTGTGTATGCCTTGGCGGCCGTGCTGCCCGGTCCGGGAGCGGCGGCGGCCCGATTCGATTTGTGCCAGTGGGCCGGCCTACCGGGGCGAGCTACCATGCCCCTAGTGTTGGTTGCAACGCTCCTCTTCCTGGCGGCAATGGCCGTCGATTTGTCCGAGTTGCGGGTGCTGATTCGTAGGCCGCTGCTGTGGATTGCAGGCCTCGTATGCGTTTGGCTAGGGCCGACGGCCGCGGTGGCGGTGGCCGGTTCGATACTGCCGATCACGGCGAGCGACGCCTCGGCAGGCTTGCTGCTCGGAATGACGCTGGTGGCGGCCATGCCGGTGGCCAACTCGTCGGTCGGCTGGACGCAGCAATCGGACGGGTCGCTGCCGTGGAGTTTAGGTTTGGTCGTGCTGTCGATCCTGCTTACGCCATGGGTGACGCCCCTATTGCTGCGGCTGTCGGGCATGTCGCTCGTTGGCGCCGAGCCCGAACTGATCGAACAAGCAACCCGATCCTTCTCCGGGGCGCCGTTCATTGTGTGGGTTCTGTTGCCGACTGCTGCTGGGCTGGCGGTCCGACGTTGGCTTGGCGCCGAGTCGATCGCCGAAATGAAACCCGCGCGTCACTTGCTCAGTACAGCGGTGCTGCTAGTGTTGAACTACGCCGCCGGTTCCCTCGCCTTGGGGGTTCGCCCCACGACGGCGGCACTGGCAAGTGCCGCGGTGGCGGCATTTGCGTTGTCGCTGGTAGGCGTACTTTTGGCGTCGGTTTTGACCATCTTGTTTCGGCTCGACCAGCCGACTCGCGATGCCTTCCGCTTCGGCCTGAGCATGAAGCATACGGGTCTCGCCTTCGGATTGGCCGCAACTGCTGGCCTCGCCGAGCAACCCGAATTGATGCTGCTGATCGTCACCGCAACGCCCGCCCAACACATCGTCGCCGCCGGCCTCGACCACTGGCACGCCCGAAAGACGCCGGCGGCAGATCCCGTCGCGACTGGCGGCTAACGGGCGGCTTTGTTTTGACTCGTCAACCCGATGTATGTCAGAATGCAGCGATGCAGACTCTCCACCTATCTGACGAACAGTTTGAGAAGCTGACTGCGGCCGCAAAAGCAGCAGGCTACGCGGATGTGCCCGCATTCATTACCGCGATAACCGAAGAACCGTCTGTAGATCCAAGAGGTTCGCTAAGCGAGCAAGAGCGGGCAGAGAGCGTCGCCATGATTCAGCGTGGCCAAGCAGAAATCGAGGCAGGCGGCGGGATGGATGCCGAGGCGGCATTTAGTAAAATTTGCGATAAGCACGGGCTTAAGCTTTCGCAATGACCTACAAGCTGATCGTCTCGAGCGAAGTCTTCTCCGCCCTCGAAGTCTATGTTGATTTCATAGCGATCGACTCGCAGTCACCGCTAAACGCTGAGCGTTGGCTGGCTAAAGCTTGGGATAGGCTACAAACGCTAAAGACCTTCCCCCATCGGTGTCCCCCGGCGCCGGAAGATCAAGACTTCGACTTCACGGTTCGCATGTTGATCGTCGATTAGTGTCTCTTCACTTACACAGTCGACGACCTGAGTCAAACGGTCCGCATCCTTGGCTTTCGTCACGGTCGGCAGAATACGCCCGAGTAGGTTTGCTGCGTTCGGGCGTCGCAATTGGTCATTGCTCTTCTTGCACGATCACCAGCCAGCGGGTGTCGCGTTGCCCTTCGGCGCCGTTGCTGACGACGACCGGTTCGAACGCGCCGATGTAGGGGCCGCGGCCGGGGCGATTCAGTAGGTCGTCGTAGCCTTCGATGATTGGATTTTGCAGGCTGCCGGAGCGCTTTTGCCGGGCATTTTCTACCTTGTTGAGAAGCTGCTTCGGCAAGCGGAACGGATTTTCTGGGTCTTCGTATTCGGCTAGCTCGGGGTGGTGGAGTAGGACGCCCCGCTGGCGTGGCTCACCGTTGGCTGAGGACTCGCCCAGCTGATCGGCCCGCAGGTCGACCAGCACCACCTCGACCGATTTCGGCAACTGCTCGACATCTTCAAAAACGCCAAACTTGCCAAGCTCGACCGACATACCCAGCACGCCAATCACTTTCCGCTGTTCGTCATCGCCGGCAACGCTCCAGACGGGCGCCGAGAAGGCGACCTTCAACTCCTTGTTGGTCGTGCTGCGATAGACGGCCGACTGGTGCGGCTGCGTGATCGGCTCGATCGTTTCGCTCTCATCAATTTCGCGGCCTAGGCCGTGAAAGTAATCGCGTGTCGCGTACGACTTGCCGATGCTGCTTGACGGGTCGGCACGGGCGATTTGCGTACCGTCGCGGGCGACCAGAAACCAGCTATTGGCGGGCACGCGACCTTCGGCTTCGGCACGCCGGTCGACTATCCACTGCTGGGCCGCTTTCCAGGTCGAACGCCGGTCGGTATCAACTTGCTGCATCGCTCGCAGTAGTTCTGGATCGCGAGCAGAGCGAGTAAGGACGTCGTAGCGTTCGCCAATCTCTTTTGCCAATAGTGACGACGCCAGACCGGCGGTGCCGATCAGACTTTCGCGTTGCTTTTGGCGGAGCGACTCGCGATGTTGGTTGGCGATCGTGCCCATCCACACCGCGGCGGCGACGGCGGCCAGGATCGCCAAGGGCGTTACGAGCCGGCGCCAGGCTGGAGTTGGCGTCGGCGCCGGTTGCCACGAAAGTTGCTGCGGGCTGTTGATGTTCGTTGTCGGCACGAGGGTATCAACCGCCGGCGCCCCCGCTGCCAACGTGTCGTTGCCACCAGCATCGCGGCGAGTCTCGGCATGTGGCGTCGCCCGGCGATTCCGCTCAATCACAACGCCCAGCTCGCCAGAGCTAGCCAGCGGCGCCAACGCCTCGGCTACTTCCGATGGCCGACTAAAGCGATCGTCAGGCCGCTTGGCCATCATCTTTTTGATCGCCCGCGCTAGTTCCTTCGGCACGTCGTTGCGGCCGTACTTGGTCGGAATGGGCGCCTTCTCGTGGGCCCGCTGCGGGCGGAGGTCGGAGTCAAAGAAGGGCGGCCGGCCCGTTAGCAAATGGTGCAGCGTGCAGCCCAGGCTGTAGATGTCGGACCGGATGTCGACGCTCGTGGTGTTCCACTGCTCGGGCGACATATACATCGCGGTGCCCATCGCCCCGTGGCCAAGCTGCGTCAGCCGCGGCTGGTCGTCGGTGACCAAAAGTGCAAGCCCTAGGTCGAGTACCTTGACCACCGGCGCCAGTTTGCTGGCCGAGGTATCGCCTACCAGGTCGCCCCCCAGGATGCCGGGCAGCGTTGAACGATCGGCCATCGTCAGCATCAAGTTCGATGGCTTGATGTCGCGATGGACCATCCCTTGCTGGTGCAGGTACTCGAGGCCAACCGCCGTTTGCCGCGCTAGCTCGCAAGCGGCCGCCACGCTCAGCGGGCCTTGTTGCTGTACAAGGTCGTCGGCGCCGACGCCATCGATGTACTCCATCACCAGGTAGTGCGTCTCGTCCTCGGGCGCCGAGGAGTCGATCGCCACAACCAGGTTGGGATGATCGAGTGTGCCCATCGCTTTGATTTCGCGATAGAACCGGCGAATGATCTCGGCGTGGCCGGTCTCGCCAGGACCGTCGTGCGGAATCAGATGCGGCTTGATGACCTTCACCGCCCGGTCGCGATCAAACTGCGTGTGCCGCGCGCGATAGACGGCGCCCATGCCGCCCGAGCCGAGCAACTCGCCCAGTTCGTAATTGCCCAGCCTGCGGGCGGGCGCCACGGGTGAGGCCACACCGCCCGAGCTGCCTTGCTTGGCGTACTCCGTCAGCCCCATGGTGGCGGGCAAGACCGTCCATTCGCGATCCATCGCCTTCGAAGGCTGGCTGCGGGTTGGCTTGGGCGCGCCTTTGCCATAAAGCAGCTCGTGTACGTCGACGGAGCCAATGCCCTTTAGCTCTCGCTGCCCGTGAGAATGGAACGAGACGCCGTTCAGCCCGGCGTCCTTGAGCAGGCCAAGCGCCGCAGTCGAAATCAAGATCTGCCCGCTCGACGCGTAGTCGTTCAGCCGAGCGGCGTAGTCGACCACCCGGCCGATGAAGTTGTTCGGATCGTTCGGATCAGCTTGGGGAAAGCCAACGTGCAGGCTCATTCGCACCGCAACCCGCTGCCCGGCTGGCGTTTTTACAGGGTCGTCATAATGCCGCTTTTGTACGGCAATCGCCCAACTAGCAGCGCGGATGGTATTGGCGAAGACCAAGAAGTGCCCATCGCCCGCAGTCGAAACTACCCGCCCTCCATGCGTGTCGAGGCCTTGCTCGATTCGCTCCCGATGCGGCGTGAGTATCGTGCTGACAAATGCCACGTCCCGCTCTGCGTCGCTCGCACCCTGCATTTGCCCCTTCAAATCGACCGACTGCACGATGTCGGTAAAGACGAAGGTTTTCATTTCGGACATGGCGAGCGGCACCGCGAGGATCCTGGTTCCAGGCAGCCGGCATCGTAACAAATAACGCGAATGCAGATCGCGAAATTCAGAGTGCGAAGCAGCTGGAACCAATCCGCATTCCACAACCCAAACTCCGGAATCAAAAAAGCCTGCCTCGCACGGTGGGCGCGAGGCAGGCTTGAGGTTGCCGGAATATTTCTCCAGTCGGCAGGAGACGTGTGTCGGTCCTGCACGCCACTGGGTGACGGTCGCACGAGCCGGTAGCGGTTGGTCTGGCTGCCCGGGGCCCCGGTGGGGCAGGGCGGGCGTTGAGCAAGGCGGAGTCAACCCAATCGGGTCTTAACCAAGCCTGCAAAGGGCGACGCACGGCTCAAGGCTTTGCATGCAAAGCGGCTGTGGGTGGAAAGCCGCGTCGGCCAAACGGTTTGGTATTTCTCGATGCCCGGCGTCACCCGGGCCCCCATGCGAACACTGTTTAGTTGTGTTTGCTGGGGTCTGCCTCGCTACGCCTCGCCACCATGGGGGGAGACGCAACCGGTACACTCGCAAGCGGCTGTCACACTCGGGCGTGCCCATCGTTTGCTGCTGGGCCAACGCCAAGCAGTGACAATCGGTTGGGACAAACGACCCGTGGGTCACAACTGCTGGAAAAGGGCTCCTTATTTTGGGTTCGAAGAATTTGGTTTGCGTGGTTGAACGGTCCGCAGCCAACCTCGGCCGCTTGTTCGTACGCTGTCGCTTCAGTCGGTTACGCCTGGGTTCTCAGGTCGGTTCTCCTTTCGCGACTCCCCGACGCCAGTTTGCACAAAGCCGAGGGCTGAACTTCGCAAAGCCGCTCGACTCACTCAGCGACGATCTTGGATTTAGCAAATCGGCCGAGTGGCTCCAAAGCAATTTGGGACAAAATTCGCCTGGGCGCCGATTTTCGTCTCCGCAGCGTTCGGCTTAAACGGCTGGCGCCGATTTTCATGCCGCCCGGGCTGCTGTGGCACCTTTTGGTCCGCACCAGGGCCGACGTTTTTTGGAGGGAGATAGGGAGATGACTTGGGGATGAGGGGGATGGCAACACTTTTTGCTGCGTCCTTCCGATTGCCACGCCCGGAGGTAGTGGCGAGGAGGCGGGAAAGGAGACCGCACCGATTAACGCCCCGCTGTTCCGAGGCTCGTTTAGCAACGAAAATCCAGCTCCGCGGACGACCATCGGCCCAAGGGGCGGGTTTTGGCCCGCAGGGCCCGCGCGAGCGGCGACGCACCCCCTGCGCGGGTCGTCGCCCGGAGGGGGGGG
>JBCDCL010000158.1:0-6831 GCA_039182175.1 Planctomycetota bacterium | reverse complement strand
GCAGGGACGAGGGCTCAGGAACAGCCAATGCTCCGCCGGTCGTTATCGTGGGGGCAACGCCCGCTCCCAAGTTGTCCCGCCACAAGGTGTAGTCGAGTACGTCAATCGTTCCGTCGAAGTTTCCATCGGCTTCGGTTGCACTCGTCCCGTACTGGCTGGTCCATACTTGGTAGTCCGCGACGTCTACAAAGCCATTGCCATCGTAGTCTCCTGCGAGTGTAGGCGCGCTCGTAAAGACGTCGATCACCAGTTGATCGAGACTTGTTGAGCTTGCTCCCGCCGTGAAGTCGAGCAGAAATTCCGGCGGGCTTTGCCTCGGCAAGGTCCACGTGTAGACGCCGGTCTGGGCTGTCCCACCGAACCCGCCGCTCAGTTGCTCGTTTATCGTAAATATCGGGTCCGAATCAGGAAAAACCACTTCAGCCTCGCCATCGGGATCGAGGATGAGCTTCACTGAGCTCGGAGCGATCGTGTTGCCCAGGGTCGTCATCTGGGCGACGAAGTAGGTGTTGCCGCCAATCGGGCCACCCGTCCCTGGAACGGATGTCAGCCAGTTGCTAGCCGACGAGAAAGAATAAATGTTTCCGCCGCTGGTGATGAATGCGCCCGGCACTGTTTGTTGCACGCGAGCGTCACTGCCAGTCGGATCATTGCCGGCCGCCGGAAAGGCGCCGACGTCAGGTGCATTATCGCCCGGCGCCAAAGGCTGAGTGAACATTTCCCACTGGGCGTAGATCGAGTTCGCGTCCCCGCGTGACCAATCTTGTACCGGCCAGTCAAATGTACCCAAATCCGTAGTGGTGGAGCCACCTGGCTCGATGAAAGACGCATCAGCTTGGTTTGCCGTAGAGAGCAGAGCTACGCCACAAAGCTGCAGTGAGATTGCCGCCAAGCACTTTTGCCGAGTCATTGCTTCAAGAACTCCGTTGTTAAGACTCTGCGAATTAAAATCGATTCTGCCATTGCTGGCGGCGGCTGGCTGGTTGGCAGAATCGCTAACAGATGAGGTCGTTGACGCTCTTTGGTGAAGATTCAAATCCTCAACTGCTAAGACTACAAATCGAAATTACGCGCTCCGGCGGCGCCGAACACTGCCGACCAGCCCGCATGTTGCGGTGGTCATGAGCAATGCTAACGCCGACGGTTCCGGGATAGGATTTGGTTCAGCGAAAAATCCGAAGGGGCGGATGGCAGTGTCGATTGCTATCCGGTCAAGGCTCATCGAACTGCCCGATGCTTCGAACGTAAGGGTCAGGTCGGTCGGAGACACTCCATCGCCAAAGGCACTGTAGGGCACGTTGAACAGGAACCAATTCTCGACCTCGGACCCACCAAAACCACCAGCTGCCGTGCCACGCGATAGTTCCGCTTGATCGACAGCAGCCAAGCCGTTGAGCAAGAACGACGACAGATCTGGTTCCGTGCCGAGTGTCGCAACTTGAACGATCGCGGTGACGTCGTGCGGTGGAGCAGGGACGTCAGCCTCAGGGATGGTCACCGTAAAAGCGGTCTGGGTCGCAAACGAGTAAATGTTGCCGCCACTGGTGATAAAGGGGCTAGGTCCTGGAAAATTGGGCGATGTTTCCGCAAGGCTCGCAGAGCCATTGGGATTTACGTCAGCCACGTCGGGCGCATTCGGTCCGCCAGAAGCATCCGTAAAGACATCCCATTCTTGATAAGTCGTGCCAAAGGCGCCACGCGTCCAGGAACTTGGTTGTACGAAGGTAGCATGGGCGGCAGAGACAGTAAGTGTCGCTGCGATTGCCGCTGCAGCCAAAACAATACGCAAACGATTCATTAGACTCTCCTCAGAGATGTACGCGGCGAAAAACCGTCGCCGCTTCGGGGGGTGATAACGGGTGTGAGAGACCCGAGCCGTGCAGTAAAGCACCGCGTGCCCGGTGGCAGTTTCACGGTGACCTCATTCAAACTCTTGCCTCGCGATAGGCGTCACTCTCGGCCAACACATACGCAGCGATGCCCGTTAACTGGCTGTCGTTCTGGCCATCAGACCGCGGGCTGGAGACGCGATCAGCTCGCCAGTTCGACAAAACACGTGTGTGTCAGCAGTCCCGCAGATGACGATGGCGACGTGCCAAGCCCTGCGACGCCCGGGCAACGACGCCGGGTGATCAACCGGAGTGGCTAGCTGCGAGGAAGAGTCCTCGTGGCGGGCTGCTTGGTAGAGGGTTTCACTCAGGTGAAGAATCAGTTGCGAAAGTCTTGAAAATCGACAATTTCCAACTTGCGACTGATTCTCATTAGCGATAACATACCGGCAATCGGATTTTAGACAAGGGTGGCTTTCTAAAAAACCACGAGCATTTCCTCGATGCAAAAAGCAGCAAATCACGCAGATTCAGCGGCAATCAGGCTGCATCAAGAAGGGCATACGACTGCCGCGATTGGCCTGCTAGATCACGCCATTGCCTCGGATCCGCAAAACGGTTCTGCCTGGCTAGTGCGTGCGATCATTCGTCACAGCCAAGCGGAGTGGCGACTTGCCCTGGCTGATGCAGAGATGGCGATGACGCTGTTGCCACTGCCCACAGGCGGGCAGTTGGTACTTGCTGACTGCTACTCCCACCTCAACCACCACGAACTCGCGGTGGTCGGCTACCAGCATCTACTCGCTCAGGAAGACCTCCCGACAGATATCTACGCAGGGCTCTACGCGGGATTTCGCCGTTGCGGACGGAGCGATCTTGCACTCCAAGCTTGCCGCGCGTCAGTCGCCAAAGAGCCTGAGAACCACGCCGCCCATTTTGGCATGGCCCATTGCATGGCCGCACTCAACTACTCCGCGGTGTACATCGCCGGCGTCTTGCGAACGGCCTCAAAACTGGCGCCCGACAACGCCGTCTACCGTACTTCGCTTGCTATCCAACTCGTTCGCGCCGGTCTACCGAGTGACGCGTACCAAGAACTCAGTCAGGTAGCTTGCCGCGACCTGCTGTCTATTGAGTGCCGTTGCTCAGCTCGAAAGCTGATGCAGCTCTGCGTGTGGGCAAACGATGCAGAACGCGCTTCGGCCTTGGGACAGGTGATCACCAAGCTATCCAGCAACGACCGCGGTCAACCCGGCATTAAAGGAAGCAAACGATGAACGAGCAGGCAAACTCAGATCGGCAGCCTCCTACACAGCCGGCGACGAGGATCATCGACTCGCGAGAACTCTTGGCGAACGAAAACACGGTGCTCATCCGCCACGAGAACGATTTCTATCGGCTGCTTAAGACTAAGAACGGAAAACTAATCCTGCAGAAGTGAAAGGTTTGCCGCGAAACCTCTATGTGCATCAAGAAGAAAGCAAGAATCCGTGCAGAAATTGGATACTACCAATGCAAGTCATGCGGTGCGGTCGCAAAGAAGAAGTCAAAGGTCTGCAAGCCGAAGAAAGTCAAACACGAGTGAAAGCCGGCTTTTCACGATGTGGCAAAGGATGCGTGGTGAAGAACAGTCTTCGCGCGGCGAGATTGGCACTCTCGAGTTATTCGTACCGTCACTAGACGCTCCAAGAGCACCGAGCCGAACTTCTTCGGAGTGCAGATCACTCGCTATCGTGTCCATCAGGTAGCCGTAGAATCTGCAGCCACTAGTCTCCTCTGACGCCAACTAGTCATACGGTCGCGAACCTGCGGCGGCGTAGCGATATGCTACGGCAGCTTGTCGTTCGGCTGCTCTGTCACTACAGACGGTCGACCTCTTGCTCGCACTGCAAGAGCGAAGCACAGATTGGGGATGCACTCGCTATGCTTGATTTCGTACGACAGCAACCGTTTGGCGTGGAGTTGTCGAATCGACAGCTTTCGAACCTAAGCAAAGGTGATATCGATGCGCTGCGACAGACCCTTGCGACTGAAGGAGTGGTCGTTGCCCGCAATCAGCGTCTCAGCGACGATGCCCTCGCTACGTTTCTAGCATCGCTCGGCCGGGTGATCTTTACCGACGGCGAGAAACCGGTTTCGGGGGTCCCGTGCCTGAACGTCGTGACCAACGCCAATCGGACGCGGCCGCCGCGAAGCGTTTTTCACACCGACACGAGTTACGTTTCTCGTCCGCCGGCGTTTACAGCACTTCGTGCGGTAGAACTGCCACCGCAGGGCGGCGAGACCCTGTTCGTCAACCAGTACGAGGCACTAGAGCGACTGCCAACATCGCTGCGGCGGCGTCTCCCGGGCGTGCGAGTGCTCCACCGAGCTACGGGGCTGCCACCCGATGTCACAACGCACGGCCAGTGGCATCCGCTCGTGCGGCTCAATCCTGATTCGGGGCGTGAAGCTTTGTTTCTTTCGACGCCGGCCCGTTGTGTTGCACTATCGAGCAGCAAGCATGCTCTACCGCGTCAACTGATCTCTTTTCTCTACCACCACAGTATCACGGGCGGCAGCCTGTACCGGCATCGCTGGTGCGAAGGTGACGTCGTCTTGTGGGACAATCGATGCACGCTGCATCGGGCTGACCACTCGAACGTTTCCGGCCAGCGAACGTTGCACCGTGGCCTAGTAGAGGGCGAAAAACCGCGAATCGCCATGCGAACGCCGTCTCGCGTCAGTGGGGCCAAGGCCAAGCTCATTCGCCGTGCCCGCTAGGACACCGCCGAAACAACTTTTCGGAACCGTTTTTCTGTCGTTACGCGACCTCGTGGTAGTCCAGGAGCATCGCGAAAGAGGCGAGAGATCGTTTGTCATGGACGGTCTCCGCACTCGCGGTTGCACCTGGCTCGTCAAAGATCAAGTTGACGCCATAGCTTTCAATGGCCACCGCCCGCTCTTCGATACGACAGCACTAATGGAGAGTGCGCCGAAGCGATTGCACGCCAAAACAACCGTGATTCGCGGTGCTCGATTCGGTTGCTGTGCGAGATAGATGGCGTGACTCTCTTCACTACATCTTTGCAGCTCGCTCAGAAGCGACTGATCGACTTGCGACCAGTATGTGCTCGTTACTTCCGCACGCTTGTAGGCGATTGCCCTGCTGCGAACTTCTTGCGACCTGCGCGACCGTATTTGACCAAATCCCGATGGCTCTGGTCATCCGCATGGGCTCAGCTACAGTGCGGCGTAACGCATCTCATCTACTTGGAGTGTGACGTTGATCGCTGCTGCTGATAGTCCACAGGATCGTACCGCCTTGCGGCCCGTCACCCCGATTGGCATCGCCGCTGCGGCAGCCTTGGCTGTTCGCGATTCTGTAGCGGCCGGCCAGCTTGACGCTGACATCGTCGCGAAAGCAAACGAAGTCGTGCGAATCCTGCAAGGCCTCGAGCAGTACGTTGAGGATAGCACGACTGGCCCTAGTGACGCTTTAGCGCAACTCGCCACGGCCACCGCCCGCGGCGAATGGGAGCACTCCGACCAACGCGATAACGACAAACTCGAGAGCGAAATGCTCTCTGGCCACGCCGCCGGCCGCTTGTTGCAGTTCTTGGTGCGATCAACTCGCGCGACCAGCGCACTCGACATCGGCATGTTCACGGGCTATTCCGCTCTTGCCATGGCCGAGGCCTTGCCCGCAAACGGACACGTGGTCGCGTGCGAATACGACCGCGGCATCGCAGAGTTTGCACAGGCGGCGTTCGCGAAATCACCAAGCGGTTCGAAAATTGAAGTGCGAGTTGGCGATGCGACCCAATCGCTTCGCGAACTCACCAGTGAGGGACGGCATTTTGACGTGATTTTCCTCGACGCCGACAAGCCCGGCTACGGCAGGTATTACGAGCTGTTGCTCGATGGCGATCTGCTCCCTCGCGACGGTGTGTTGTGCGTCGACAACACGCTGATGCAGGGCGAGCCGTACAGTTCTGACGCTCCCAGCGAGAATGGTCAGGCAATCGCCGATTTCAATCGAATGGTGCAGCAAGACTCGCGGGTCGAACAGGTGCTCGTGCCACTTCGCGATGGCATTACTCTGATACGGCGGATTCAATGACTAGATCCGTCGCCGAAACGAATGTCACGCTCGCAGCGACGGTGTCGCCCTCGCGGAGCGAAACTCACTGGAGCTCGCTGAGACTCACGGAGCGACTTCGTAGTCTTGGTGTTCTATTTCTTCTTTCTCTGATCTTACCCTTCACTCTGTTGGTAGTGCTCGCGGCGTGGGTGTTGTCTACGCCGATGCGGGTGCTGCAATCGCGTCGCAAAGCAAGCGGCGGACGGAAGACCATCTTGCTAAGTGGTGGCAAGATGACCAAGTCGTTGCAGCTTGCCCGAGCATTTCACGCGGCTGGTCATCGGGTGCTCCTGTGCGAGACGGAGAAATATGCGTGCTCTGGTAGCCGCTTCTCCAATGCGGTCGATGGCTTCTTCACCACGCCGCGGCCTGACGAAAGTGACTACGCTGACAAGCTGAAACAGATCGTCGTAGAGAACGACGTCGATGTCTACGTGCCGGTCTGCAGCCCGGTTGCCAGTCGCTATGACGCCGAGGCAGGCGAGATCCTTGCAGACCATTGCGAAGTCATTCATGCAACATCCGAGGCAGTGTCGCTGCTAGATGACAAATACCGCTTCGCAACGAAAGCACACGAGCTTGGTCTCGGGGCGCCAAAGTCTCACTTGATCACAACGGCCGACCAGGTCGTCGCATCGGGGATCGAGTCGGAGAATCGGCGATACATCTTAAAGAGCATCGCATATGATCCGGTTCGGCGACTCGACCTGACCAAGCTACCGCTCGCCTCACGCGAAGCGACGCTCAAATACGTAAGACAATTGCCAATCTCTGTAAGCAATCCGTGGATTCTGCAAGAGTTCATACCCGGAGAAGAATTCTGCACGCACAGCACAGTACGGGGTGGCGAAGTCACCGCTCACTGCTGCTGCCGGTCGT
>JBCDCL010000157.1:0-6885 GCA_039182175.1 Planctomycetota bacterium | reverse complement strand
GGCGAGCATCTCCGGTTATGTCTACCACGACCGGTCGGACGATGGCATCTACGATCGCGATGCGACCGGACCCAATCGTGAAGAGCCGATCGCGAACGTGCGGATCGAGTTGCTCGACGCCGATGGCGAAGGCTTGGGGGTTTTCACCACCACCGATGAAAACGGCTTCTACGAATTCCGCGATCTCGTAGCGGGCACCTATGGCGTACGCGAAGCAGAGCAGCCGGCGCCTTACTACGACGGCAAGGATACCGCCGGCAGCAATGGTGGTACTGCCGGAAACGACATCATCACCGGCGCCGTCCTGCAATTTGGCGATCGGGCGACGGAATACAACTTTGGCGAGCTTCTCGGCGGCAGCATCGCTGGCCAGGTGCATGCCAATACCGATGGCGACTGCGATTTTGACGACCCCGAGATTCTGCTCGAGGGCGTCCGGATCGAATTGCTCGACGCCGGCGGCAACGTGATCGAGACGACGACCACCAATGCCCAGGGCCGGTACAAGTTTGAAAACCTTCGCCCCGGCGAGTACCGCGTTCGCGAAATTCAGCCCACCAGCTACAACGGCCAGCCGCTGTACGACGGTGGCGAGCGGGTTGGTTCGGCAGGGGGCGATCTAGCGGACGACTTGGTCAAGGGCATCGTGATCGGCTCGGCCGAGGACGCCATCAACTACGACTTCTGCGAACACGTCGGCGCCAACCTGTCGGGCTACGTCTATCACGACCGGAGCGACGATGGCGTTTTCGATCCGTCGGAGGATCCGATTCCGTTGGTGGCTTTGAAGCTGATCAACGCCGCAGGCACGACGATCGCCACCACGACGACCAACGAACAGGGCTACTACGAATTTACCGGCCTTGACCAAGGCAAGTACACCGTCATGGAGACCCAGCCTGACGGTTGGTACGACGGTAAGGATACGGCCGGCTCCGGCGGTGGCGACGTTTCGGTCAACGACATGATCAGCGAGATCATGGTGATGTTTGGCGCCGACGCGGTGAACAACAACTTTGGCGAACTCTTGGGCGGCAGCATTGCAGGCCGGGTGCATGCCAATACCGATGGCGACTGCGATTTCGACGACCCGGAGATTCTGCTCGAAGGCGTCGTGATTGAACTGCTCGACACGGATGGCAAAGTGCTGCGGACTACGACGACCGACGAACTCGGCGAGTATCGGTTTGACGACCTCGCTCCTGGCGAATATCAAGTCCGCGAACAGCAGCCAACCAGTTACAACGGACGGCCGCTTTACGATGGCAGCGAGCGGGTCGGCACGGCCGGCGGCGACCTGGCCGACGATTTGGTCAGCGGCATCGTCATCGGCTCAGGCGAAGCCGCCGTCGATTACGACTTCTGCGAGCACCTGGGCGCCACGCTCTCCGGCTTCGTGTATCACGACCAGAACGACGATGGCATCTTCGCTGGCGAGGATCCAATCGCTGGCGTGACGCTTAAGCTACTGCGTGATGGTGTCGACACGGGGCGGACCGCGATCACCAACGAGCAGGGTTATTATCAGTTCACCGACCTGGACGAGGGCAAGTACGCCGTGATGGAAGTCCAGCCCACCGGCTGGTACGACGGCAAGGACACGCCTGGCACCACTGGCGGCAACGCGGCAGTGAACGACATGATCGCCGAGATCATGATCATGTTCGGCGCCAATTCCGAGAACAACAACTTTGGCGAACTGTTGGGCGGTAGCATCGCTGGCCGGGTGCATGCCAATACCGATGGCGATTGCGATTTTGACGATCCCGAGATTCTGCTCGAGGGGGTCGTCATCCAGTTGCTCGACGCCGATGGCAATGTGCTCCGAACCACGACGACCGACGCCGATGGCCGCTACCTGTTCGACGGGCTCGCGCCCGGCGAGTATCAAGTCCGCGAGCAGCAACCGGCCGGCTATTACGACGGATCAGAGCGGGTCGGCTCGGCAGGTGGCACTTTGGCAGACGACCTGATTAGCGGCATCGAGATCGGCTCTGCCGAGGATGCGATCAATTACGACTTCTGCGAACACGTCGGCGCCAACCTGTCCGGCTACGTTTACCACGACGTGGACGACGATGGCGTTTTCGATCCAGGGGAAGACCCGATTGCAGGCGTCGCCATCAAACTGCTTGACGACACCGGCGCGGTGATCGGCACAACCACCACCAACGAAGCCGGATTCTATGAGTTCACGAACCTCGGCGAAGGCAAGTACACCGTCATGGAGACCCAGCCCGTGGGTTACTTTGACGGCAAAGATACCGCCGGCTCGACCGGTGGCGATGTGTCGGTAAACGACATGATCAGCCAGGTGATGATCATGTTTGGCGTCGACTCGGTGAATAACAACTTTGGCGAATTGCTCGGCGCCTCGATCGCCGGCCGCGTGCATGCTTCGAACGACCCGGACTGCGACTTCGATAATCCCGAGGTCCTGCTCGCTGGCGTGACGATTGAGCTATTGAACGCCGACGGCCTAGTGGTCGCCACCACGACGACCAACGCTGCAGGCGAGTACGAGTTTGTGGGCCTGCGGCCGGGCGAGTACAGCGTCCGCGAGGTTCAGCCGGATGCCTACCAGGGACGTACGCTGTTCGACGGTGGCGAACGGGCAGGCGACGCCGGCGGCTTTGCGACCAATGATCTGATTACCGGCATCGTACTCGGCAGCGCCCAGGACGCGGTCAACTACGACTTCTGCGAGCACTTTGGCGCCACGCTCTCGGGGTTTGTCTACCACGACCGTAGCAATGATGGCGTCTTCGATTCGTCCGAAGAGCCGATCGCCGGCGTGACGCTTTCGCTCTTGCGAGATGGCGTCGACACAGGCCGCGTCGCGGTGACGGACTCCGATGGTTTCTACCAGTTCCGTGATCTGGCGCCGGGCAAGTACACCGTTGTCGAAACGCAGCCTACCGGTTGGTATGACGGTAAAGACACGGCCGGCACGCTCGGTGGCGACGACTCCGTGAACGACGTCATTAGCGAGATCATGCTCAACTTTGGCGATGATTCGCAGCAGAACAACTTTGGCGAACTGCTAGGCGGCAGCATCGCCGGCCGGGTACATGCCGACACGGACAACGACTGCGAGTACGATCCGGGCGAGGTGCTGCTCGAAGGCGTGACGATTCATCTGCTGGACGACACCGGTGCGATCGTCGCGACAACCACAACGGATGCCGCTGGCGAGTACGAATTTACCAACCTGCGGCCGGGGAACTACTCGGTGCAAGAGATTCAGCCGGAGGGCTATTTCCAAGGTGGCAATCGCGTCGGCAATGGTGGCGGTACTTCGCTCACGCTCGACCTGCTGGGCGATATTCTGGTGGGTTCCGACCAGCATTGGGTCAACTACGACTTCTGCGAAACGCCGCCGGCACAGCTGTCGGGCTACGTTTTCATTGACGGGGCTCCGATCGTATCGCTCGATGATTTGACGCCGCAGCAAATCGCCGAGTTGCGTGATGGCCAGCGAACGAGCGACGATACGCCGCTTGAAGGCATTGTGCTGGAACTTCGCAACGGCATTTCTGGCGACCCCATCTTTGGCATCGAAGCCGTGCCCGGCCAGTATCCCGACGGACCGATTACCACCACAACCGACGCCAACGGCTACTACGAGTTCACGGGTCTTCAAGCGGGCGTCTACGCAGTGGTGCAGCAACAGCCGGAGAGCTTGATAGACGGCGTCGACACGCCTGGCTCACTGGGCGGCTTCGCCGTGAATGCCCCGGTGCCTGCCAATGGCCAGGTCTTCCGCCAGGGCGATATTCCCACTGGAGCCCAGCAGACGATCGAGCTGTTCCGCAACCAGTTTGGCAACAACGCATTGGTGCGAATCACGTTGCTCGTGGGACAGAATGGCGTCGAGAACAACTTTAGCGAAGTGACGCAGGAACCCTTCTTCTTTCCACCACAAGATCCGCCCACGCCAACGCCGCCACCCGTCTTCGCACCGCCAAACTTCATCCCGCAGACGGTGTTGCCGCCGCTGGCGATTCCGCCGGCTGATCCGTACCCCGTGTATGGCGGCGGTAGCGGGGCACTAGGTTGGACTTGGCACTTGAGCGTCGTAAACGGTGGTCTGCCACGCGAACTCGAAACGAGCGAAGCAGAAATCCTCGCCGTCGCGACGCAGCTTAATTCCTCGGCGTGGCAAAATGCCGAGATGGATCGAGCCGAGTGGCAAATCATTCAGGACGATCAGCAAGCCGACGAGATCCGCCGGTTCCTGTTTGGCAACGCAGAGGGCACGCCGGTCTCTGGTGACTGGGATGGCGATGGCGTCGACGAGATTGGCGTCTTTATCGCCGGCTACTGGTATCTGGATCTCAATGGCAATGGCCGCTGGGATCAGGGCGACCTGTGGGCCCACCTGGGAAGCGAAGCCGATCTGCCCGTCACGGGCGACTGGGATGGCGATGGCAAGACGGACATTGGCATCTTCGGTCCTGCCTGGCCACGCGACCCTCACGCCATTGCACGCGAACCGGGCCTGCCCGACGCCGAAAATTATCCGACGCAAATCGTCGACGCTGCCGGGCTGCCACTCAGCAAGAACTTGCCGCCGACGATCGAAGACGCCACCAGTGGCGCCCGCCTGTTACGCAAGACGGCCAACGGCCGCGGGCGGGCGGATGTGATTGACCACGTCTTCCACTACGGCGTGCCCGGCGATACGCCGATCGCCGGCGACTGGAATGGCGATGGCATTCGCACCATCGGCGTCTTCCGCGGCGGGAGTTGGCAACTCGACACCAACGGCGATGGCCGGCTGACCGACACGGACGAAGCGTACACCTTTGGCGGCGCTGGTTCCGTGCCGGCCGTGGGCGACTGGAACGGTGACGGCATCGATGACCTGGGTGTCTTCCAAGGCGGCGAATGGCTTGTCGATAGCAATGGCAATCGCGAACTAGACGCCCGCGATACCGCGTTCGAACTCGGCAGCGAGGGCGACAAGCCCATCGTTGGCGACTGGGACGGCGACGGCGTCGACGAACCCGGCGCCTACACACCAACGGACGCAACGCCCGAGATTCGCGTTTCGCAGAAAGCAGGGTGAGGGAAGCTGGTAGCTATTAGCCGTTAGCTATTAGCTGTTGGCTGTTGGCTATCCGCGAGCATCCAATGGCCAATAGCTAGTAGCCGACAGCCGGCGGCGCTAGCCACCTTTTAGTTTTTCGATCTCGGCCTGTGCGTCGGCGATCGTCTTCTCATATTGCTTGACCTCGTCCGGGTCGTCCATCTGCTGCTTGGCGAAGCTGAGCAACTGCTGCGTCGAAGCGATCTTCTTGCGAAGAACTTCGATTCGTTTCTTGGCTTTTTTGTCCATGGCGGCAGCAAGAGGTCAGGGGTGAGAGGCCAGAGGCGAGAGGTTGGAGATGAGAGGTGAGAGGCCAGAGGTTAGAAACTACAGGTCAGAGGCCGGACTTTGTAGGCTGGGCAGTGTCGGGATCGTTGCATCTTCGTCTTCGTTGGCTCCTTCCGTGGTTTCTTCCGTCGGCGGGGCGTCGAAGGCAGGGGCTTCCGATTCGATCGGCGGAGCTTTGGGGATATGCGGTATGCTCCGCAGCACGGCGCCGCACACGAAGATCCCCAGGGCAAGAACGACCGCCACGTTGAGCCACCACTTCAGGCTCTTGCGGACCTTCTCGGCGCCGCTGCTCTTGCCGGCTATCAATGCCGACACGACGAACAGTCCGAGCGCGAGCAATATCTTCAGGCCCAGCAAGCCATGGTAGGGCGGCTCCATTTTTTCGTAGGTCGAAACGATTAGCCCCAGGTTGTAGAACCCGCTCACCAGTAGGAGCAGCGTGCAGATGCCAACGCACGCCGCCCACGCTTTACGCCGGCCAGCAAACAACACCTGCTCGGCATTGTCTTGGCCGGCGACGGGGGCCAGCACAAACCGCAGGTAGACGGCGCCGCCTAGCAGCGTGGCGCCGCAGGTCGTATGCAAAATTCGCGACAGTAACGCGAGCGCGTCGCTGCCGGTCATTTCGCCGAGCAGAACAAATTGTTCCATCGCCATGGCAAGCATCGGGAAATCCATGAACTAACCTTTTGCAATTAGTAATTCAGCCATCGCTGGCATGATCGTAGGTGGCGGCGGGTCATTCGTCCACTGCAGCCCTGCGGTCAATCGTCCGAGGCTTGCAGCTTTGTGATCAGGTCAACGGCCTCAACGGTAGTGGCGATTTGGCCATTGAGTTGGGCGTCGCGGGCGGCTTGTAACCAGGCGCCAAACTTTGGCCCCGGAGCGAGGCCGTGTTGCTTGAGCACTACCCCCGTGACCAGCGGTGGCGGATCGAGTTCGTCCGGCGGCAACGCCAACTTCTGCCGGCAATAGCGGCTTGCCGGATTGGGGCCGCCTGCGACCGCTTCGTAAACCGCCACCAATTCCCCGCCACCCGCACTGGCCAACAGCGGCTGAATCGTCGACCACGGTTTGACGTCCGCGCCGGCAAGCTCATTGTATCGGTCGACCAACCAGCCCGCACGCTCAGCCTCTTTGCGGGTGAACTTCAATGCCATCGCCCGCATCGTTACTTGCGCCCCATCGCTGGTTGCTCCTAGCATCAGGCACGCGAGCGTGGTCGGCAATGTTCGCGTAGCAAGCCGTGGCCAACGGTCTGCAAAGTGCTGTAGCGTCGGCTCATCGGCGCCCGCCAGTTCTGGAACGACAACCGCAAGTAGCCCGTGCTGCTGCATCAGTCGCACGGCACGCGGCGCATCGGCGCCGGTGAGCATCCGCCGCAGCTCGGCGCCGATTCGTTCGGCACTGACAACTTGCAACTCCTCCGCGCGAGCAGCGATTGCCTGAGAGGTTGCATCGTCGATCGCGAACTCGAGTCCGGCTGCAAAACGAACTGCCCG
>JBCDCL010000156.1:0-6916 GCA_039182175.1 Planctomycetota bacterium | reverse complement strand
CACCCTCGTTGGTCGGGCCATACGTCGCGGCTTGGCGGCACTGGCTTGCGTGGCGATCGCCGCTCTTGCCGCCTATTCTGTCGGCGAGTCGTACGAGTCGCTCGATAAAGCGCAAGTGCGAGCGTTGTTTATCTTGGTGCTCGCCGCCACGCTATGGGTGAGCGATATCGTGCCAGCGTTTGCGGTCGGCATCTTGGTGATCGCTCTGCAGATCGCACTGCTCGGCAAACCTGGCGATGGGTTCGCCACTTCGCCGAAAGACTGGGAACACTTTGTCGCAGTGCTTGGCCATCCGTTGGTATGGCTCTTCTTCGGCGGCTTCGTGCTGGCGGCGGGTATGGAACGCTGCGGGCTCGATCGCTTGATCGCCACTGGACTGCTCGGCCGTTTTGGCAAGAAGCCTGCCGGTGTCCTGTTTGGCGTGATGGCGGTGACGTTCGTACTGTCGATGTTTATCTCGAACACCGCAACGACGGCGATGATGCTGGCGATCCTGGCGCCGCTGGTTGCCCGCGAAGACGCAAAGGACCGCTTTGCCACCGCGCTTTTGGTAGGTTGTGCGGTGGCCGCGAACCTCGGCGGCATGGGTAGCCTGATCGGAACGCCGCCAAACGCCATAGCCGTCGGCGCCCTAGCGGAACATGGCGTGACAATTAGTTTCCTCGAATGGATGTGGCTCGGCCTGCCACCGGCGTTCTGCTCGATGGTCGCTGCTTGGGGGCTTCTGTTGTGGTTCTTTCCGTCAAAGCAGAAGGAAATCGACGCCTCGCATGATCTCACGGCCGCAACCGGTACCTCGGGGAGTGCCGCCTCGCACACGAGGCCCGATTGGCGCCGCGGCGTGGTCTCGATCACACTGATCGCGACGCTCGTTATGTGGCTGACTTCGCAGTGGCACGAAATTCCAACGGCTGCGGTAGCGTTCCTGCCAATCGTGGTCTTCACCACAACGGGCGTGTTGTCGGCGGCCGACATTCGCGGACTGAGCTACGACGTACTCTTCTTGCTCGCCGGCGGGCTTGCCTTGGGACAGATGCTGGCCGAGACCGGATTGTCCGATTGGTTGGTAAGCCTGTTGCCAATCGAAAGCCTCGGGCCACTCGGCGCCGTGGCAGTGCTCGCCTTGGCGACGGTCACGATGTCGAACGTCATGAGCAACACCGCTGCCGCCAACGTCCTGGTGCCGATCGGAGTGTCTGCCGCTACCGGGTTTGAATCGCACGCCGCGTTGGCGATTGCGTTCGGCGCCTCCGCAGCAATGTGCTTGCCTGTTGCGACACCTCCAAACGCGATGGTCTTCTCGACGGGTCGCTGCCGGGCGAGCGACTTTATCCGCATCGGTATACCTCTTGGACTATTGACGCCAGCCTTGGGCATCGCCTGGGTGCGTCTGGTGCTTGGCAGCTAGGGCCGGGCGGTGCTATCGGGGCGCCGCCTGGCCGAATACGCAGCACTCGCCCGTGAAATTGACCCGCAGCCGGCGGGGGTTAGACTAAAGGCAGCGGCTACTACCTGCCAACTTCTCTCCTCCGCTTGGCTCTCTTTGCCGTCGCCATAGCCGGGTCGTGCCTGTTTCTTAGTTCCAAAGCTCTGTCGTGAACGAATCGGTTTCGCCACCGCCGCCTGACGACGACGCCTCCGCGTCGGAGACGCACGGTGACACGGCGACGAACAGCGCTTCTCACTTGCCGACAGACTCCGCAGACTCAGAAGCCACTGCCGCGACCAACCAGGCAACCAACCGGGTAGATTCGCTGAGCTACGACGACAGCTCCGAAGCAGGCGGTGAAGAGAACACGCTGGTATCCGACGGTCGGCTCGTGGCGCCCGATAGTGCCTACGCCGGCCTGCGGCCGCGGGATTTGGGCAAAGCGCTAGTCGGGCATACCATCGATTCAGTGCTGCTTGAGGCATTCGTCGGCGGTGGCGGCATGGGCGCCGTCTTTCGGGGACGTGATGTCGCACTGCAGCGGACCGTGGCAGTCAAAGTGCTTGCGACGCACAACGCCACCGGCGGAGACATTGCGAAGCGATTTGAAGTCGAAGCCCAATCGGCCGCCCGGCTCGACCATCCCAACATCGCCCGCATTTACCATGTGGGCCAAGAGCACGGGCTGCAGTACATCGTCTTCGAATTCATCGACGGCCAGAATCTTCGCGACATCGTCGCCGACTACGGCCCGCAGCCGGTTACCAATGTGCTGAGCTACGCTGTGCAGCTTGCCGACGCGCTTGCCCACGCCTGGCAGCGGCAAGTGGTGCATCGCGACATCAAACCGTCCAACATCTTGGTGACCAAGATCGGCCAAGCAAAGTTGGTCGACATGGGACTCGCCAGACTGCACCAAGTCGAGCCATCAGACCAAGACCTCACGGCCACTGGCGCGACGCTAGGCACCTTCGATTACATCGCCCCCGAGCAAGCTCGCGATCCTCGCGACGCCGACATCCGTAGCGATATTTATTCGCTGGGTTGCACGCTGTTCTTCTTGCTAACCGGCAAGCCACCATTTCCGGACGGGACCGCGCTACAAAAACTCTTGCGGCATCAAGCGGACGCCCCGCCCGACATTCGGGCCGAACGACCCGATGTATCGAAGGGTTTCGCGAAAACGCTCGAGAAGATGCTCGCCAAACGGCCCGAGGCTCGTCAGCAAGACCCTGGGCAATTGGTGCGCGAGTTGGTCGCGCTCGCACAGCCGCTGGGAATCACGACTCCATCGGCGTCGGTGCTTGCCGCCGGCCCGGCGCCGACTTCTGCCGGACTGTTTTGGCGAACACACGCCCCCTGGGCGGTATCGGCCGCCCTGCTGTTGATCCTTGGCGTGACGCTGCCTGGGCTGTTGGCGCCGAAATCACCGCCGCGTGTTTTTGATCCACTACCGACGGCGGGGAACGAACGTGGCCCGACGGCGGCGCCGGTAGACAAAGGCGCCGCTGCAACCGGTCCCATTTGGCCAGGCGAACAGGTACTGGAAGACCGAGGTGAGGATTTCTCGCCAAGCGCCGACCCGGCCACTCCTGTAGAGGATGAGTCGCCGAACACGCGGCCGATCGGCGAGTGACGCTCACTTGCCCCGCACGCGGCTATCCCGCCTGGGCAGACGGCTGACTTGCCGTTTAGACTGCGTGCCAATCGCCGCCCGAACTATTCTCCGTTCGGATTCGCCCCCTCGCTGAAGGAAACGGATGTCCGCCGCCAAGTACCGCACCACGCCTGCCGACTCAACCACGATGCCGGGCGGCATTCCGTACATCATCGGCAACGAAGCCGCCGAGCGATTCAGCTTCTATGGAATGAAGGGCATCCTCTATCTCTTCCTCACGGAGCATCTGATCAACGCGGCAGGCGTAAAGGATGTGATGGATGAGAATACAGCCAACTATTGGTATCACAACTTTGTTGCAGCGGCGTATCTGTTCCCGATTGCCGGCGCCATTCTGAGCGATTGGCTGTGGGGAAAGTACCGCACGATTGTCGTACTGTCGCTCGTCTACTGCCTCGGACACGCGGTGATGGCCGCGGTTGACTTTCCAGCATTTACCCAAGTAGCGCCGCGGACTGCGTTGTTATGGGCGCTCGCACTAATCGCGATCGGTACAGGCGGAATTAAGCCGTGTGTCTCCTCCCACGTTGGCGACCAGTTCGGGCCGAGCAATAAGCACCTGCTGCCCAAGGTGTTCAGCTGGTTTTACTTCTCAATCAATTTGGGATCGGCCGCGTCGTTTATCGTGATCCCTCGTTTGCTCGATGCTTACGGTCCGGGCGTGGCGTTTGGCGTCCCGGGCGTACTAATGGCTTTGGCAACGCTCGTTTTCTGGCTGGGGCGCCATCAGTTTATTCACGTCCCGCCTGCCGGAAACCAAGTCTGGCGAGAGCTTCTCAGCTCCTCCAGCTTGCGAGCGATCGGCAACCTGATTCCGCTGTATATTTTCGTCGCGGCGTTTTGGATGCTCTTCGATCAAACGTCTAGCACGTGGGTCGAGCAAGCCAAAGCAATGGATCGCAGCGTCTTCGGTTTCGAGATCAACCCCGCGGAGTTTCAGGCAACCAATCCGATCCTGGTGATGCTGCTGATCCCGCTATTCACGCTGGTGATCTACCCGATGGTTGATCGCGTTTGGCGAATGACGCCGCTGCGACGGATCGGCATCGGTATGCTCATTACGCCACTCTCCTTCGTGATCCCTGCTTACTTGCAACGCGCTATCGACGCTGGCGGGCAACCACATATCGCTTGGCAACTGCTGGCCTACGTCGTCATTACGGCCGCGGAGATCATGGTCTCCATCACCGCACTCGAGTTCTCCTACACGCAGGCGCCTAAGTCGCTGAAATCGATTGTGATGGGCCTGTTCTTCCTGTCGGTATTTGCAGGCAACAAAGTCACCGCCGAGGTCAACGGCTTTATCGGAGCCCAGAAAGCGAAGGGGATCGCGGTGCTCGACGGCGAGAATTACTACTGGTTTTTCGCCGGCATCATGCTCGCCACGGCAATTGCTTTTGTCGTCTGGTCGCAGTTCTACCGCGGTCAAACCTACATCCAGGGCGAGCCAGCTAGCCCGAGCGAGACCGAAGCCGCTAACTAGTTCGGCCGCACGATGGCTGGCTCGACTCGGCCGCGGCGTTCTACCAGCAGTAAGATCTCTTCAGCGTCGGCGGCGAGGCTTGCTTGGAGGCGTTGCTCGAAGTCGGCCGAGTTGGTGAAGGCTTCGCCATCAATGGCAAGCACGCGGTCGAGCGGCTGCAGACCTGCCGTGTCGGCGGGCGAGTTGGCGACGACGCGTGTAAGGAACACCGAGCCCGGCTCCGCTTGGTCTTCGCGCCAAGCAAGTCCCACACGTGGTGGCGGCGTATTCTCCGGTAGCGGCGGCAACAGTCTCTCGCGAGACTTTTGCAGCGACGCTGATTCGGTTCGGCCTTGCCGGCGTGGTTGTGGCAATGCCGGAGCGTCGGCAGCCGTTGATACGAGATCGAACAAGTAGCGGCTGACGGTACGAATGCCTTCGATGTTGAGGGTCTCGACGTCGTCGCTCGGCCGGTGGTAGTTGTCGTGCAGTCCCGTGTGGAGCATCAACGTTGGCACGCCGCGTGAGATGAAGGTCCAGTGATCACTGTTTGGTTCGAGTACCCACGTAAAGTCGAGCCACACCTCCGGGTCATGCACCACGCTAGCCAAGCGGCGGAGCCCGTAGCCGGTTCGCGTGCCGGCTAGTTCGATCCGGCCCTCGCGCAACCGACCGACCATATCGATGTTGATCGACAGCCGAACATCCTGCACAGGTACGGTTGGCTGCCGCATCCAGTGCTGCGAGCCAAGCATGCCAACTTCTTCGCCATCCCAGAAGGCGACCAGGACCGAACGGCGAAAGCGGAGGTCGCCCGTCGTCATCGCTTCGCAAAATTCGAGCAACGCGGCGACGCCCGACGCGTTGTCATCGGCGCCGTTGTGAATGTAGCCGATGGGCCCAAAGCTGGTCCGACTGTCACCATAGCCGACATGGTCGTAGTGGGCGCCAACGACGATCCACTCTTTGCTGAGATTGGGATCGGCGTCGGGAGAGTCATCTCCTGGAAACTGGGCCAGAACGTTCCGCCGACCGCGTGAAAAGGGCTGGTAGTAGCCGCCGCCCGCCGCGCCGCCTGCAACCCCCATTTCTTCTAGGCGACCGACCAAGTAGGCCGCCGCCGCCCGGCCGCCACGACTGCCCGACGCCCGCCCCTCATAGGCATCGTCGGCCAGCACTTCGACATGGGCGAGCAACTCGTCGGCTTGTATCGATTGAAGGGCCGCCAAGTGGGCGCGCTCTTTCCCCTCTGCAATGCTGACCAACGAGAGTATGGCCAACATCGCCACCACGCGGTGCGCAGAACGCATCCTGAAGATCTCCTCGCTGCCCCAGCTTGATCGTGCACGCGCTCCGCACATCGGAACATCGCCGGCAACCGAGGCGCTCGCCCCAGGCGCCTCGGTTGCAGGGTTTGATCGGCATCCGTTAGACCAAGAGTGCGGACATCGTTTTGAAACAGTCGTTGATTCTCTTTTCGCCCGTTCGCACAGACGGCAAAACCCCAACCAACCGGCGCCAATCCTACTTGCCGATGCAAAATTGCGAAAAGATTCGGTCGAGCAAGTCGTCGGTCACCACGGCGCCGGTGACTTGGCCGAGGGTATCGAGCACCGTCCGCAACTCGAAGGCGACCAGCTCGTGCTGGTCATGCACGGCAACCTCGCAAGCCGCATGCAGACTCTGCTGGGCTAGTTCGAGCGACTGCCGACAGCGTTCGGCCGTGGCGGCTAGAAAGCCTGCGTGCGAGGCTTCGTCGCCACGCAGACGGTCGGCGATTGCTGTAACGAGCGCGTCGAGCCCTTCGCCTGTCTGGCTGCTCGTCTTGAGCCAATTGCCAGGCTCGCGGTTTCCAGTGGCCAAATCCGCTTTGGTGAGGACCGCAATCTCCTGCGTCGTATCGGAATCTGGCAGTGTTAATAGCGGCGTGGCAGCGTGGCAAACCAAGCGCAAGTCGGCCTGTTGCGTATCGCGATAGGCTTGCTGATCGGCAGCGGTCTCAATGGGTGTTGGTTCATCTGCCGACTGATCCGCCGCTGTCGAGTTCGTTTGCTCTCGCCCTGCCGTGTCGATCAATTCAAAACGAACGCCATCGGCTTCGAGCAGCGCGGTTACGCTGTCTCGCGTAGTGCCCGCTTGAGGCGATACCAGGGCGCCGGGATGGTCGCCCGTGTCGCTTCGACAACGCTGGCGAAGCGAGTTGAACAGGCTGCTCTTGCCGGCATTCGGCGGACCCGTCAGTACGACTCGCGGCAAAGACTGCCGCAAGCTACGGCCGGCGGTTTGTTCGATCAGCGAGGCGACTGCTTCGTTGGCCGCGGAGAGGCGCCGCTGCAATTCGTCAGGT
>JBCDCL010000155.1:0-6923 GCA_039182175.1 Planctomycetota bacterium | reverse complement strand
CCGTGCTGGTTGCCCGCTAGGTGCGCGTGGCGTGCCGTACTTTTGTTCGAGCTTCACCCTCTGGAAGGCGACGGCGGCTTCGACGATCGCATCTGCCAGGAACGAAAGCTGCCGAGCGACAGTCGCCACCGCTTGGCCGCGGACTAGGTCGCCGTAGGCGATTCGCAAAATCTCGCGCCGCTTATGGCGCCGAAGCGCAGCCATCGCCTCGTCGGTGTTGGCCAGTTGATTGATCTCGGCGATGAGTTCTTCGACCAGTGTCTCGCGAGCGACCGGATGACCTTCGGTCATTCGCAAGAGGTCGTAGCTTTCCTGGTCGTGGACCAGAAGATCGCTTAGGTACTGACTACCACTGAGTAGCTGCAGTAGGTTGGGGAGCGCCTCGGGGTCGCGTTCAAATAGCGCCGCTGTCGACAAGGGATTGCGAGCCGAGCAGAGGAACCCTTCCAGGTTGTTCCACGCCATATCGGGGTCGGCCAGCGTCGGCGCCACGGCGCGGAACTGATCGCAGATTGCCCCCAGCAAATCGAGCGGCACACCCGCTTCCGCCATCCGCAGCAGGTTGGTGTAGCCGGTTTGCGGGTTGGATAGGCGTAGCGATGCGAGCCAATCCTGCCCCTCGCCGGGGTGATCGAGCCGCTGCCTTAGCAGTTCTGTTTCCATGGTCACACGCAGAGAGTGGCGATACGAAGCAAAGAACGCCGAGTGCGACCGCCTGTCCTCTCAGTGTAACAAGAATGCGCGGAGGGGCACGAGTTGTCGGCGGAAAATGCCGCGGCGAGGAGACTCGCAGCGAAGTCGCCGATTGGCAGATTTCGCCCAGCACGGGCGTCGGTCACTTGCCGAGCGGCATGCCCACTTCCGCACCGCCGCCAAGCGAAAAGACCTCGGGGCCTACTTCTTGCGTTTCGACAACGCCTTGCAGGGTGTGAGCGTTCGCTTCGTAGATGATGACTGGCAGCGTCTGGCCAATCTGCCGGCGATTGCCATCGAACACCACAATCCGGTCGCACATGGTACGCCCTGTCAGTTGCACAGGCTCTGAACCGGACACTTGGTCCTGCTGCTTGGCGGCTGCTTTCTTGCTGGGTCCTTCGACCAGCACTTCGACCCGCCGGCCAATGAACGGCTGATTGTCTGCTTCGCTAATTTCGTTTTGCAGCTGCAGCAGCTCGTTGTTGCGGCTACGCTTTACCGCGTCGGGCACGTCGTCGGGCAGCATAGCGGCGCCCTTGGTGCCAGGGCGTTCGCTGTACTTGAAGATGAAGCTGTTTTTGAACCGTGACTCGCGTACCAGGTCCATCGTCTGCTGGAAGTCGGCGTCCGTCTCGCCACTAAATCCGACGATAAAATCGCTGCTGACCGCAACGCCGGGAATCCACTCGTACGCCCGCGCGAGCATCTCGCGATATTCGCCAACGGTGTAGCCGCGCTTCATTCGCTTAAGTTGCTCGTCGCTGCCATGCTGGGCCGGTACGTGGAGGTATTTGCACAGCTTGGGCAGGTCACGCACGGCGGCCAGCACATCGTCGGTCATATCTTTCGGATAATTCGTGACGAACTTGATCCGGTTGATGCCGTCAATGGCGTGCAGTGCGGTGAGCAGATCACTAAACCGCCAGGTTTGTCCTTCTTCGACCTGACGCCAACTGTTGACCGTCTGGCCGAGCAGTGTGATCTCTTGGCAGCCTTCCTCGGCAAGCTGCCGGGCTTCGGCAAGAATTTCCGACGGCAAGCGGCTTTGCTCAGGACCGCGGACACTGGGCACGATGCAGTAGGTGCAGAATTTGTCGCAGCCAATCTGAATCCGTACGTACGCCTGGAAGGGCGTCGGCCTCATCGTCGGGTCACGCAGCGGGTCGAACGACTCGTGGCTCCGCTTAATCTGATCGACCTTGCCATCCTTGCGGCCGAGGCTCACCTCCATCCGTTGTTGGCCCGGATTGTCGCGGGCTTCTTGCACCAGCCGCGGCACTTGATGCAACTGACCGGGGCCAACGACAATGTCGACGTAGGGGGCCCGGTCGAAGACGATTTTCTGATCCTTCTGAGCCATGCAGCCCATGACGCCAATCACCCGATCAGGCCGCTGCTGCTTTGCGTTCTTCAATCGGCCGAGAGCACTGTAGATCTTTTCCTCAGCATGCTCTCGCACACTGCACGTGTTGAACAAAATTGTGTCGGCATCGTCGGTCGTACCGGTCAGCTCGTAGCCATCCTTGCGCAAGCTCGCCACGACCAGCTCCGAGTCGAGCAGGTTCATCTGGCAACCGACCGTTTCGATATAAAGCTTTTTCATAGAAAGGGGCTATTGGCTGTAAGCTACTAGCTATTAGCGAAGGTACGATTCGCTAACGGCCTAAAGCTAGTAGCCAACAGCTACTCCTCACGCTGCTTCTTTTTGTTTGCGGCGCTTTTCTTCGGCGGCGCGGCGTTGGCTGGCGGCGATCATTTGCTGATGCACCTGAGACACCAGCAGGTTGCGGCGAGCACGCATCAGTCGGGTGAGGCTCGCCACCGCGATGAGCACCGCCCCGGCGATGAGCAAGCCGTCCCAATAATCGAGTCCGTTCACGCTCCCCTCCTTGGGACTGCCAGTCCGTGGCGTTGTTCCGTTGCAAGCCACGATGATAGCAAGCCCACCCCCGTGCCCGCGAGAGGGATTCGCCCCCTGCTGGCGACCTACGTGTCGCCGGGTTGCTTGAGTCAGAGCTGTCCGGTGACGCGTAGGTCGCCAGCTAGCGCGTAGGTCGCTGGCTAGCTAGCGTTGCTCGTGAAAGCGTCGCCGCTGCGGAGCGGGGCGCCGCGTAGCCAGTCGGCGGCCGACATCGCCCGCTTGCCGGCCGGCTGGAGGGTGAGAATCTCCAAGGCACTATTCTCGCCGCACGTCACGAATAAACGATCATCTGCGATTCGCACCACGCCCGGAGACCCGTTTGACCCCACTTCGCTGGCGTCGACGACGGCAACCCGGTCGATGCTTAGTCGCAGCGGCTCGCCCCCGCTGCGAGATAGGAACGTAAACGCCCGCGGCCAAGGATGCATGCCGCGGACGTGGTTTTTGATCCAGTCGGCAGGGCGTGTCCAGTTGATCTGGCCGCACGCTTTGTCGAGCCGCGGCGCCTTGCTCACTTGCGACTTGTCTTGCGGCTCGGCCGTGGCGGTTCCTGCGGCCAGTTCGTCGACGACCGTGGCGGTCAATTCGGCGCCGAGATCGGCGAGGCGAACTTCTAACTCGCCCGCTGTTTCGTCGGGATCGATCGGCGTGGTGACTTTGCCCAGGATCGGTCCGGCGTCTAAGCCGGGCGTCATTTGAATGACTGTGGCGCCCGTTTCGGCATCGCCTTTCAACACCGCCCACTGCACCGGCGCGGCGCCGCGATACTTGGGCAGTAGCGAGCCATGCAGATTAACGCCGCCAAGCCGCGTCGTGCTGAGCGTGGCATCCTTGAGAATCTCGCCGTAGTCGCACACCACAAGCAAGTCGGCGCCAATTTCCGCCAGTCGCTGCTGCGAATCGGGCAAGTTGGCACTCTCAGGCATCCACAGCGGCAGGCCTAGTTCTTCGGCCGCAGCACGAACGGGCGCGGGCGGCTCCTTTCGTCGACCACGCGGCGGCCGGCAAACGACTTGCACAATTTCGTGCTGACCTGCATGCAGTCGGCGAAGCGTCGGCACAGCAAACGGGCCCGTGCCCATCAAGATAAGTTTCATAGTGGCTGTTGGCTGTCAGCTGTTGGCTGTTGGCTTTCCTTCGCTTCGCTAATCGCTAACAGCTAAAAGCTAATCGCCCCAATTCATGTCCGCAGCGTTTCTAGGTCGGCGATTCGCTTTGCGACGTCTTCGTCGCTGGGCGCCTCGCCACTTTGCTGGCGACTGCTGAATTCGATTTCAAACTCTTGCACCGCGCCGGCGATGTCGGCCTGTACGGCTGGCGTCAACCGATCGATGAACATCACGCCATCCAAGTGGTCGGTCTCATGCTGGACAACCCGGGCATCCATGCCGGTCAGCTCGCCGCTGATTTCATTACCGCTCAGGTCGTAGGCCTGCACCTTAATGCTGGTATTGCGAACCACCGGTGCGTAAACACCGGGCAAACTCAGGCAGCCCTCGCGGCCCGCCTCTTGGCCTTTGCCGCCCGACAGCACCGGGTTGATAAACACCTGCTCCGCTTCGGGCTCGTCGGGATCGCCGGTAGGATTGATCACAAACAGCCGGTACGGCAGATCGACTTGGTTGGCAGCCAGGCCGATGCCCTCGTGCTCGTACATCAGGTCGAACATCTCGGCGACCATCTTCCGCAGCTCGGCGTCAACACGCTTGAGCGGCTTGGAACGATGGCGAAGCGTCGGGTGCGGGAAATGGATAATCGAAAGCGACAACAGAAAACTCCGCAGCAGGCAACGTGGCAATAGGCCGATTGTACCGCGAACGGCGATTGCCCCCTAGCCGACGGCTGGGTGCTGGGGAGACGTCCTGTGAAGGAGATAGGGGGATGACTTGGGAGATGGGGGGGATGGCTTTGCGAGGGACTGAACCCGAGTGGCTGAATTGACCTGGCGGTTTTTCAAACACAAAGCTGTTGTTTCTGCGATACATGACCTCTCCCTTTTCGAATTGTCACTGATTCTGTTTTTCATGCGGACTTAGGCAAGCGAAGACGCGGCGCCCCACCCGACAGCCATCCCCCCTATCTCCCAAGTCATCCCCCTATCTCCTTCACCTAACCCATGCATCCGGATCAAAGCCGCCCGCGTTGACCCGGTTTTGGGCGAGCGCTAGAATCGCGCGATGGCCGATTCGCCTGCGAGCATCGATCAACAAGCCCCCAAGCGGCTGCTTCCTGCGTGGGCGGTGTCGGTAACCGTTCATACTGTGCTGCTGACGCTAATGCTGCTCGCACTACGTCAAGCACCGCCGCGTGGCGCCGCGGAAGAGCCGGGCCGCGACGTCGGTATTGTGCTGCGTCGGGCCGATGCCCAGGGCGATCCGTACGTCGGCGAAGATGATCTAGCGGACCCCACCGAGATTGACACCTCGGCAACGGACTCCAACTCCGATCTCACGGCCGCCCTGCCCGACGCCTCGGCAGCTGCCAGTGCCGCGGCGTTCTTGCCACAACCGCAGGGGCTCGGCCCACAAGCGGGCGAGCTGCAAGGCATTGGCGACGCAAGCGAAATGACCCAGGGGGGCGCCGGGCGTCGACGCCAATCGGCGGGCGGCGAGGCCGTGGTCAAAGTGTTTGGCGTCGAAGGCGTCGGCACGAAGTTCGTCTACGCCTTCGACCGCTCGGTCAGCATGAATATGGATGGCCGGCTCAAAGCCGCCAAGCAGCAGTTGATCGAAAGCCTGGCGGCACTCGAATCGATTCATCAGTTTCAAATCATCTTCTTCAACCAACGCGTAACAACGCCTGACCTAAGTGGCGGGCAAAACCGGATCGCCTTTGCCAGCGAGCAGAACAAGCAGCAAGCGGAGCGGTTCGTCAGCAGTGTGCTGGCCGATGGCGGGACCGACCGCTTCACGGCGCTGCGAGACGCCTTGGCATTTTCGCCCGACGTGGTTTTCTTTCTGACCGACGCTGACGATCCGATGTCGGTCGCCGAGCTTGCTCGCATCGCCCAGCGTAACCGCCGCGTTGGGGCGACCATCTGCACTATCGAGTTTGGCAGTGGTCCGCCGCACGGACGCAGCAATTTCCTGAGGCAACTCGCCACCACCACCGGCGGCCAATACGGCTACGTCGACACCACGCGGCTACCACGGTAAGCGATGCTACGACTCACTCGCCAACTCGCAGCGTACATCGCGATGCTGATGTGCTGTGTCGCGTTCGGGATCGCGAGCGCTGATACGGTGACCCTCCGGCCGCTAACGCGCGGCGATCGTCCTTACTCTGTCGAGGGGACGATTACCGATTATCGTGGCGACAAGGTTACCATCAAATCGGGTCGCGGTGTGACGAAGACCTATCCGGCCGGTCGGGTCTTGGAAATCGACACCACGTGGCCGGCAGAGTACGTGGCAGCGCAGCAGGCAATCGAAGAGAAAGCGTGGCAGACGGCTGCGAAGCAACTGACGAATGTCATTCGCAGTGAACAGCGTGCGTGGGCACGCCGGTGGCTGGTCGCCGATCTGCTGCGGTGCCGATTGGCGCTTGGGCAGTGGGAGCAAGCAGGCGAACTCTTGATCGCCCTCGACACTAGCGACCCAACAACGCGGGCATGGTCGCTGGCGCCACTCCCGTGGTTTGCGGCGGATGACATCACGCCAAGCGATGCCAGGGCGTGGCTTGATCGCCCTGAAGAATCGGCCCGGCTGCTTGGCGCCGCGTGGCTACTCACGACGCCGGAGCAGCGTCTCGCTCGCGGGGAACTGCGGTCGCTCGCCCGCAGCAAACGCCCTGCGATCGCAAGCTTGGCAGAGTGCCAGTTGTGGCGACTCGACCTGGTGCAAGCCGACGCCCGGCAAACCGATCGGTGGGAAGATCGCCTGCAGGCCATCCCCGCTCATCTGCAGGCCGGTCCGCAGCATCTACTCGCCCATGTATATTTGCGGCAGAAACGTTACGATGACGCAGCACTTATCGCGCTCCAGGCGCCATTGACCGGCGTAGCTCCGCACCGATTGTCCGCTCGCGGGTTATTGCTGGCTGCCAAAGCGTTGTCGGCGGCTTCGCACGATGAGGAAGCCCAGGTGCTGCTAGAAGAAATTACGACTGAATACGCCGATACGCCGCAGCGGCAAGACGCCGCGGCGTTGCTCGCCCGTATCGAAAATTGACGCCGTCGCAGGAACTAGAATTGATTGGACCGGTAAGCCACGCAGCCCCGCTGATTGCACAAACGCCGCCGGCGGATGGCGTGCTCGATATCATCTTTGCCGGCGGGCTCACCGGCTTTTGCATCGTGCTGCTGCTG
>JBCDCL010000154.1:0-6930 GCA_039182175.1 Planctomycetota bacterium | reverse complement strand
CCTCGGAAGTCGCCAACAACCGGCTGCCTGCATTCGCGACCAACTCCCGCAGTTCGAGAAACAAGTCGTACTCCATTCGTACCGCTCGCTCTTCGGCCGAGAGGACTTTTTCTTCGTACTCTTTTAGCTCAGGCGTGATGTAACGCTCGGCATTCTTGAGCGTCTGTTTGCGAATGTACTCGTCCGGGACCTTGTCGCGATGAGCGTGGGTTACTTCCAGGTAATAGCCAAACACTTTGTTGAAGCCGACTTTGATCGAAGGGATACCGCTCCGCTCTTGCTCGGTCCGCTGGTACTGGGCCATCCACTGCTTGCCACCCGCCATCAATTGTCGGCACTCGTCAAGCTCCGCCGAGAAGCCTTCGCGAATGAATCCCCCTTCGCGACTCGTCAGCGGGCAGTCGTCAGCGAGCGCTGCCTCTAATCGCGAACGAACGTCGGGGCACAGATCAATTCGGCCTTCAATCTGGCAGAGTCGTTCGGCCGACCGGCCGGTGAGCTTTGCTTTGACCTTGGGCAAGTAGGCGAGCGTACGACCAACGAACGACAAGTCACGCGGACTTGCCCGCCCCGTCGTGACGCGGGCTAGCAGGCGTTGCAGATCGTAAACGCCGCGCAAGGCTTCTCGCAGATCGGCGGTGAGCGCGGCATGGTCAACCAATTCGCCAACGGCAGCGAGCCGGGCGTTGATTTGCGATACGTCGGTCAGCGGCCGCCGCAGCCACTCCGCCAATAGCCGAGCGCCCATCGACGTGACGGTCCGGTCCATCACGCCCAGCAGCGAGCCTTCGCGACGGCCATCTCGCAAAGTGTGCGTCACCTCCAAGCTACGCCACGTCGCCGCGTCGATCTGCAAACAGGCCGAGGGTTCGACGGGCGTTAGCCGCTCGACATGCGCTAGCGACGCCTTTTGCGTCTCTTGCACGTAGTCAAGCACCGCTCCAGCCGCAGCGATGGCCAGTTGATGGCCTGCGTTTGCCTCGTCGAAGCCAAACCCCTCGAGCGAACGGGCGCCGAACTGCTTTGCGAGCGCCGCCGCGGCCGCATCCTTGCCAAACGCCCAGGGCGGGCGGGCGGTCACGCTGAGTCGCTCGCCAAGTTCGGCTGGCAAACGGTGCTCGGCGCCTTCGGCAACCAAGCACTCGGCAGCGCTAGCCCGGGTAAGTTCGTCGGCCAGTTTATCTGCCGCGAACGAGGCGGCATAAAACCCGCCGGTCGAGACATCGATCCACGCCATGCCTACCGCATCGCCAACCGGGCTCGCCTCGCCAAAGCAGATGGCCGCCAGATAGTTGCTTGCCGCGGGGTCGAGCAGTGCATCGTCGGTCACCGTGCCTGCGCTGACGACGCGCGTCACTTCGCGTTTGACGATGCCCTTGGCTTGCTTGGGGTCTTCAATTTGCTCGCACACCGCTGCCCGGCGGCCGGCGCGGATGATCTTCGCCAGATAGCTATCGAGCTGATGGTGCGGAAAGCCCGCCATTGGCACCGCATCGGCGCCTTTGTCTTTGTCTCGCGACGTGAGCGTGATGCCCAGCAGTCGGGCCGCTTCTTTGGCGTCGTCGTGAAACAGCTCGTAGAAGTCGCCCATCCGAAACAGCAGCATCGCCTCGCCGGCCACCTCCTTGGCCTGCTGGTACTGCTGCATCATCGGACTCAGAGACATCACCCGCTCCGGAAAAATGGGAGCGCATGATGCTAGCCGATTGGCGAAAACCAGGGCAGGGGCTGCATGTCGAAGTGGGAAGGGTGAAGGGTGTAGAGTGAAACCAGGGCTGGTCCACGACGCGTAGGTCGTCGGCTACTGCATTAGCCGAAATTCGTGACCTCTGACCTCTGACCCCTCGCCTCTGACCCCTGGCCCCTCTCGCTACTGCACCAACTCTTCTTCTTCCTCGCCCTTGCTGATTTCGATCTCGCCGGAGTCTTCCATGCCGCGGACGATGTCGACGATCTCTTGCTGCTGGGCTTCGACGGCGGACAGTTTGACCGCGCCCATGAATTCCATCTCTTCGCGGAGCATGTCGGCAGCCCGCTGCGACATGTTGCTGAGAATCTTGTCCTTGAGTTCGGCACTGGCGCCCTTGAGGGCGAGCGTCCACTGCGAACTCTCGACATGCTTGAGCACTGTCTGAATGTCCTTGTCGCCGAACTTGGCGATGTCTTCGAAGACGAACATCAGTCGGCGGATCTCGTCGACCAGTGTCGGGTCTTCGACGGCCAAGTTCTCCAGCAGCGTTCGTTCCGTGCCGCGATCCGAAACGTTGAGCATCGAGGCGACGCTCTCCACGCCGCCTGCTGCGTGGAAGCTTTGGCTCATGACGTTCGACATCCGACCTTCGAGTCCGCGTTCGACTTCGCGAATGATCTCGGGGTTGGTTTGCCCCATCGTCGCCATCCGCCGCACGACTGCCAGTTGCCGATCCGACGGCAGCCCCGCCAAGATCTCGGCGCCGAACGTTGGCGGCAGGTGCGAAATAATCAAAGCGATCGTTTGCGGATGCTCGTCGATCAAGTAAGTCAGAATGTTTTGGCTGTCGACGTTCCGCAAGAAACCAAAGGGCGTTGCTTCGATCGTTTGGCGAATGTTGTCGAGCGTATCGGTAGCGTCGCTACCCAGGGCACGCTTAACGAGCGTCTTGGCAAGATCGAGGCCGCCACCGTTCGAGCCACCGCCGGGGTTGGAGTCGGCAAACTCGCGAATCACCTGCTCCTGCTCGTCGGCGGTCACCTGCTTGGTGCGAGCGATCTCGATCGAGACCTGCTCCACCTGCTTCTGGTCCAGCTTGCTGAGCAGCGCGCCGGCGTCGTCCTCTTCGAGGCTCATCAGCAGCACGGCCGCTTTGTGGAGATTCGACATAGTCTTCTGCGATTGCCTGGGCGATGGCGATGCAACGTGCAATCAGACCGGCGCAGCGGTCTGTGGTAAATTTCATCGGCGCCTGCGCGGGCCACGCATGAGAAACTTTGCCGATTAAGCAGGCTGCACCGACGACATCGCCAATGCTAGCAACGCCATCGCGAAAGCAGCGACGAAGCTAGACGCCAGCAGCGGCGGCAGAGGGCTCGAAGCCGACTTCTAGCCGTAGCGGACCGTGGTCGGTCTCAAACGGCACGCATAAGGGCGGCGTCGCCGAGGGGAAGCGGACTTCATGGCCAAGCCCGGTCACGACGTTCGGCAGACTCATCGAGAGTTCGAACTCCGACAAATCGGTCTTCGCCTGCCCGGCAATCATGTTGACGATCTCGCCAACCGCGTCGAGCACGTCGTCATTCACCTCGGTCATCTCTTCCATCAGCATGGTCGAAGCGGCAGCGAGCGCCACCTCGTTCGACATGTTGATCACCACAGTCCCCGAGGCATTGCCCGACAGACCGATGATGCCACTGATGGGGTAGGTCCGCACGCGAGGATCGCCGAGCGACAGATCGCCGCGACGCGCATCGGCCGAAAGCATGGTCGCGAACGTATTCGAGACTGCGTTGAGAAACGGGTTGATGTGCTCGACCTTCATGCCTACCCCTTATGCGATAACGATCGTCGACGCCGCGGGTGCCTAGGAAATTCGCCGTGGCGAACGCAGCAAACCTAGGTCACCAGGCCGCTGCGGTGCGGACTTTACCGAAGGTCTACAGGCGGGCGCTGCTCGGCTTTCCGGGCAAGGGGTGCTTTGTGACGATTCTGCCGATTGTGCCGCCCACGGAGAGCATCGGCTACGAAGCAACACCGAGAAAAGGGGTCAGCCCGAAGTCTTCCGCCAGATACCTTGCTGACCATCGCATTCGTCGACAGAGATCAGCAAGTCGGTCGGCTCGGCGCCACACCGCTCGCGGAGTGCTGTCTCTAGCCGCAGACCGATGTAGCGGGCCAACAGTTCGGCCGTGGTGTTAGCGACCGGCAGCAGCACGCAGTCTTCGAGCGGAAAGATCCACCGCCGCTCTTCAAACCGGGCCGTCACTTCTTTTTCGTCCGCGGTGACAGAGATCGCCGTGTGCTCGGTCGGCAACAGGACGCGATGATCGAGTTCGCCGGTGATCTGCAGCAAAGCGTCGCGGGCTGCGATGAAGTCGACCACGTAGTGATTCTCGTCCAGCTCGCCATGCACCTCGGCCGCCACCCGGTAGTTATGCCCATGGAGTCGCTCGCACACGTTGCCATCGAATGTAATGAAGTGGGCCGAGCAAAAGACGAACTGCTCCTTGGCGAGACGAACGTGGTAGGACTCGGGCATGGGGGAGGGGCAAGGATTCAGGGGTCAGGGGTCAGGGGTCGGGAGCAGCGGCTCAAGGAATCTTCATTTTCGGCGGCCGTAGAAGTCGAGGGGCCAGGGGATTTTTTCCTCAATGAGCAGCACGAAGAGGGCGGCGGCGATCGCGTCGGCCGTGGCGCCCGGGTTGCGGCGGTGGCCGTCGGCGCGGAGCCAGAAGTCTAGCTCGGCACACGCGGCCCGCAGGTCGCCCGCGTCGCTCGCCACCGAATCGAGGGCCATCGCCGCCCGGTCGGCCGACTCCGCAGCGACTGCCTCACCACACTTGCGGGCGATAAGCGTATCAGGCCGGCGAGCCATCAATTCGAGCTGTGCCCAAACGATGGCGTTGGCTAGCGCGACGCCGTCACTCAGTCGCCCGGCAATCGCGTCGGCCGTCTGCAGCACGTCGGTGAAGCCGTGCGTGTATTGCCGGGCGATCAAATCGCGATCCTCCGCCAGCCGCATCGCTTCGAGTAGCGTGATCGTCGGCGTCTGGGCGACGTCTGCCTCGTCGGCTTCGCCAAGCCCGCCGGGCGCCGCGAGGCGAATCGCTTCATAGGCCTGCTTGGCATCCTCCACGGTGGTAGCGGTCAGCACTTCGGCAAGGCGATCGCGAACTTGAGGACCGGCCGCTTTCGCTAGGGGCGCCAGCAGGAGCACCGTGCCAAGATTCGTATTCGTAGCAACGGCAAGCTGCGTCTGTTCGACTGCCGCCAGAATCAATTCGCCGAGGGACAGCTCCGCAGCGCGATCAAACACGGGGCCAATCGCTACGCCACTCGCCAAGAAGTCGGCGTAGGTTAGATCGGCAAAGTCGCCACTGCGATAAACGTTGCCCGGCTTGGCGGCCGTGGCTTCCCATTGGCACGCCAGCGTAGCGAGCGAACCGAGCGGCGGCGAAAATTGAGCAGAGCTTGCCATGGCCGCTGGTTACTCCGCCAACTCGGGAGTGGTTTGCGTTGCCGCCGAATGCTTCAGTAGGCTCCGCAGTGCAGCGGCGACTTCCTCAGGGGCATCTTCCAGGACCCAATGCCCGGCGTCGGGCAGTTCGCGTGCGTTGGCGTGTGGCCAAGCGGCTTGGAACTTTCGCAAGCACTCGGGCGTAAAGCACCAATCTTGCATGCCCCACACCATGTTGATGGGCAAATGTGCAAGCGACGGCAGGGCGTCTTCGATCTGGCCGAGTGTCTGCCACGTTGGATGTGCGGCCGACAGCGGAATATCTTCGACAAAGTCGTACACCGCCCGCCGATGCTCCCAACAATCGTGCGGCGCCAGGTACGCCTGAGCGATGTCTTTGGGCAACGGGCGGCGATTGGTCGTCATTCTCAGCGCCGCCAGCGAGAACAGGTTGCCCCCCTGCAGTGCAAGCCGGCCTAGCAGCGGGGTACGGCACACGCGAATCCGCCACGGAATAAACCACGGCCGAAAGGCGCCCGTGTTGAGAAGTAGCACGCCGCGGAACCGCTCTCGCCGGCGGAGCAGGGCGCCGAGCCCAATCGCGCCACCCCAGTCCTGCGCGACGAGCGTCACTTGCTGCAAATCGAGCTGATCGATCAATTCCACTAAGTGATCGATTCGATCCGCGAGGCGAAACGATGCGGCCGGTTTCTGGCTTAGTCCGCAGCCGATATGGTCGGGCGCCACGCAGCGGTAGTCGGCAGCAAACTCAGCAATCAGTCGCCGCCAGTGGAACGACCAGGTTGGATTGCCATGGACGAATAGCATCGTCGGAGCATCGTCCGCAGTCGGCTCAGCCGGACACTCGTCGACATAATGCATCCGCCACTGCCCACCGACGGTCGCCTCGTGCGAGGCAAACGGGTAGTGCGCCCGCCACGGCGGGAGGGTGCGAGAGTCGGCATCGACCGGCAGGCAGTCGCAGTTGAGGAACTTGGGCATTGCTGCCAACCAACCTACCGCCGCCCCCCTGCACGCGGCCATACCCCGAGCGGGCTTTGGCATCCGTTTGTAGTCGCTCCGTCCAACGGTTGTTGACTTCGCAATCAGCGCATGAAAAAGGGCCGCAGCTCAAAAGCCACGACCCTTTTCCGATGGGACAAACTCCCGGTCGCTTGCGACGGAGTGGAGTCGCTCGAAGAAAATAGCGAGTCGGGCAGCGCTGTGCGCTGTCATGCGTTCGACTCGGGACTATCGAATAAAGTGGTCCTCCCGACGGAATGGCGACCGGAAAGTTTGATTCGCTATCCGCATCTTGCGATGCGGAAGTGTTTGTCTTTTTTCTCTCAGCAGCTGGCAACGCTGGGCTGACAGTCCGCTGAACTATCGTCCTGCCCTGGCTGCCGACTTCACTAAACCTGTGGGGAGTCAGCTTCTGGAGAGCTGACTTCGACCTCATCGGCAGAGGGACGACGATACCGAACAATTCTAGTTCGCGAAACCTCTCTGGCGACGGCTTTTTCTGGGCCAGCGGTGAAGTTGGCGGCCAATAGAGCTGCACGCAAATCGCGCGCCCGTACTCAAACGCGTGGCCGATCGCTTCGCTGTTGCGGCAATGCAAACAAACCAGTATTGGTCGGGCCACGCAGTGGAAAATAGTAGCACGCCCCGTGTCCAGCGTGCGTTTCCGAAGCTCGTTCTCAAAGCTTGTAGCCATGCTGAAAAAAGAACGCTCCAGCCGCCCCGCGGTCGCTTACGCGTTGATCGCCGCCTGCCTGCT
>JBCDCL010000153.1:0-6953 GCA_039182175.1 Planctomycetota bacterium | reverse complement strand
GCGACGGGGCGGAGTGAATATCGTACTCGGGTTCTAGTCGACCGCAGTCGTAAGTCTGTGAAAGAACGAAGCAGGCCGCGTCTCGAATCATCGGGACGCGGCCTGTATAGTTTGGCTTCTAGAGCTTCGCGGTCGCAGCAATCAGCCGCCGAAGATCTTCTTAATCGAATGCACGGTCACTTGCCGGCCCGCTCGGGCGATCGACGTGGTGAGCGGGATCGACTTCGGGCACACGGCAACGCAGTTTTGGGCGTTACCGCAGACCTGCACGCCGCCGGGACCCATTAACGCCTCGAGCCGCTCTTCCTTCGCCATCTTGCCGGTACCATGCTCGTTGAACAGCATCGCTTGGCTGATGGCTTGCGGACCGAGGAATGCTTCGCTGTAGGCGGCTTCTTTGCGTGATTCATAGTCGGCATCACTTTCGCCCGGCTTCTGCTCGACTTCGACCTTGGTGTACTGCGGGCAAGCCTCGACGCAGCAGCCGCAGGTCATGCATTCAGACAGCGGATAGCGGATCTCCTGCTGATCCTGCGATTCCTTCGGACCCGGACCGCGGTCGTAATAGTCATCGACGCCGACCCACGCTTGAACTCGCTCCAAGGCGTGGAACATGCGGCCGCGGTCGACTACCAGGTCCCGCATCACCGGGAATTTGGTCATCGGACGCAGCTCAATCTCGCCCGGTTGCTCTTCGAGCAAGCGATCGACCAGTGCCGAGCAAGCCTGCCGGGCTTTGCCGTTGACCACCATCGTGCAGGCGCCGCACACCTCTTCCAGGCAATTGCAGTCCCACGCCACGGGCGTCGTCGGCGTGCCTTGGGCCGTCTCGGACATCGCCGCGATCTTCTGCAGCACGCTAATCACGTTCAGATTCGGCTCGTGGGGGACTTTGAACTTCTCCCACCGCGATTTACCGCCTGGTTGGTCTTGGCGGAGTACTTTGACGTCAAACGTGTTGGATTGTGGCTTTGCGTTCGGGTTGGGGGCGATCATCGCATCCTCTCACTTAGGGCCGGCATTTACCTTCGCCGTACGCGGCATTTTAGTGCGTTCATCTATCAGGGCCAAGCTGCGGTTCGCGGCGGCTGGCAATCCTCATAATCGGCATTCTCTTCCTATCGAGTAAATGCAAGCCGATTTCGGCGGCTCTCCGCGGTGTTGTTTGCTTGCATGCGGCTCTGCGTGTTCTACCGTTGGGTGCGTTGCTATTTCGCAACACGCGAGTGCGAATGCCAGTTGCCGCAACGCAACCTCCCCCAGCTGCTTCTACCGAAGCTCCCGTTCCCCTCCCCATCCCCACCGCAACTTGCCTGTCCGACGCCGCCCGGCTGACTTGCCGGGCGAGGCCGTCTTGGAGAGCCCCATGCTACGTCCCCGCCACCTTGCTCGTTGGACGGCCGCCTCGGCCATTCTGTTTGCCTTGCCGGCAATTGCCTCGGCACAGTTGCTCCAGGACTTCGATGGCAGCGTCGATGGCAGCGGCTCGCGGTACGAAGAGCGGTCCGGCGTGCCGTCGACCTACGGGCAGCCAGAGCTGCAAACGCCCGCTAGCGAGCCGGCCAGCGAAGAAATCGCTCCCCCCGGCGGCGATTCGCCCACGGCTACCAGCGTCACTGCCGCCCAACCGGTTGGCAGCTACGATGGCCAGACCCATACCTGGCTACCCAACTGCAATCTGCAATCGAGCGGCTGGATGCAGGAACTCGAAGTCCCCGCGGGTCTGATCGACTGCACGTGCAACGGCAAAGCTCCCGGGCCGCGTTATCGGGTCTGGCGGTCGTTCGTCAAACCGACCGACCCAAGCATCGATCCCCGCTGCGTGGTCTGCGTCAAGGAGCCGTGCCTCGACTATGAGACGGTCGAGGAAGAATACCGCGTCGTGATCCACCGCTGCTTTGAATCGACCGAGCCGTTCAAGCACACCGGTTGCGAAGGGGGCCATTGCTACGAAGCCAAAGGCACAACCAAGCTTCGCAAGCTCCACCCGTGCGAAGCCAAGGTGCCGGTGAAGTACCAGAAGCCGGTGGTCCGCTACCGCGACGTCTACTACTACATCCAGTGCGACTGCGACGAAGCTTAACTTCGAGGCGCACGAGAGCGATCAAGCCCCCGCCCGCGTCCGGTTGGCACAAATATTTTTCTCAGCGCCTTGTAGAAACCGGCCGTCAAACTTTTTTCGCGCGATCCGGCGCTTAAAACCCCGCCCGCCGGCGCCACCGCCAACGACTTACGTCAACGCGGCCGCCAATTTGGCCCCAAGTTAGAACGTGGCAATTATCGTTCTACCACGCCGAACACGAAATTTCTGCAACGCAAATTAGGCCGCATTGTTGGGCCAGCCAAATCTATTTTTGGCCGGCCGTCGTTGGCAAGGCACACGTCGCACGCTCAGTGGTTGCGACTAATCATTAGAAAGCACTGTAGTCCGGCGAGGCGACGATCGAAGACGCCTCAGCTCTGCCCCACGCTAAACGCCAGCCAGAATTGCGAACATTTTTTCTGGTCGACACCAAGTCCGCGGAGCGCCTTCCTATTGCTGCAATAGTCGACGTTCGATCGACATCTCCTGGCCTCCTGCTATAGAGTCGATTTCGCTTAGTCGGGGTTACCAGAAGGTGACGCCCGCTCGGTCATACGAAAGCTTGCATCACCTCGTCGACTATGACATCGTGCCCGCTCGGTTGGCGCCGATAGGTCGTAGTCGAGCCTATGCGTGTGTTGCCTACTCGCACTGGCAGATGCACGTGACCGCTGCACGATGCACGGCCGGCTTGGCTACGCGCGTGAGGGGCAAGGCGAGGGATTGGCTTGCCCCTCGTTTCTTGTTCCTGGCGCCTACGTGCAAGCATCGGGTGGCTAGCACGGCAGCACATACTACGATGTTGTCTCTTGCAAATTCCTCCGGTATCGGCCGGCGTGAGGCGTCAAAAAATTCCGACTTCGCGCGGCGCCTCTCTGGTTGGCGTGGGGTTTGTTATCGAGAACGCCGCCTGCGGGACTGGCTGGCTACTCTTTGACTTTCTTGCGGAGAAGAACCAATGAAGGGCACTACGAGGAGGATGGTCTGCGCGCTCGTCGCGGCAGGCTGGGCGTGGCACGCTGCGAGCGGAGCCGCGGCGATTGTGGGTGGCGATGTTACCGGCGGCACAAGTGGTGGCGTCTTCGAGTTGCTCGACCCGCCGCCGGCGCTGGCCGGGCCCGATGCGTTTGAGTCGCCCAACCTAGTTGCCTTCGACGAGCAGCAAGACTTGGTGCTCACCACGCAACTGTCTTTAGGCACGCTCACGCTCGGCGCCGGTTCGACCGTCTCTAGTCATTATGTGGCGTTTGATCCGGCAGTCGGTTCGACGCTGCAAGGGTTTGTCGATTTCGACGAGCCGATCTTGGCCATCATCGGTGGCGCCGGCGGTCTCGACGCTACGGAATCGCTGTTTGGTTTGCCGGCGGTCGATTATTCGGTGGCGGCGGCGATTGGCCCCGACGAAGGTCCTGGCATGATGGGCGATGAGGTAATCGTCTCGCCCGTGGATGCCAATCGTCTGCTGCTGTCGCTTGGCGCCAACTCGCCGGGCGATCAGCTTCGCGTGCTGACAGGCGTCGCCGTACCGGAGCCGGGATCGATCGTTCCCTTAACGCTCGGGGCGCTCGCTATGGCATGGCCCAGGCGAGGGCGCCGACTACGGGGGCTGTGTCGCCGCAGACGCTGAACTCGAGGCGATCGAGATTGCGAAAGCCGTCCAAGGCGTGCTCATGGTAGCTCGCCTCGGCGGTTTTTTGGTACTGCGTTCGGACCGCCGGCGCGAGGTCGCAGACGCCGCCGCCGATGACCAACCGGTCGTAGTCGCCCAGGTAGTTGGCCGATAGGAAGGCGATGCCGAGTGCCCGGGCTTGATCGTCGAACAGTTGGCAAGCCAACGGATCGCCTGCGGCCGCCAGTTCGCGTAGTTGCTTCGCCTTGTCCTTCGCCGTGCCGTTGGCGGTTGCGAGCGGATGATCCTGCCACTCGTCTAGCGTAAGCCGATGCTGGAGTTGATGAGCGAGGGCCGTTAGCGAGATGGCCGACTCGGCAGTGGCATAGGCGTTGCCCACTTGCAGTTCGCGATCTTGCGGATGGCGGAAGGCATAATCGGGCAGCAGGATGTGGCCGACATGGCCCGCGCGGCCTTCGCGACCACGGATCGGCCGGCCATCGATCACCGCGCCGCCACCAAAGCCGGTGCCGACGATTACCATGAACAAGGAATGGAGTTCTTCGTCGGGCAAAGATTTGGCGGGGACCGCGTCCCACTGCAACAGCCGGCTGCGAATGGCGTACTCGCCGAGTGCGGCCGCTTGGCCGTCGCCCAGGTAACGGACATTGATTTTCGGCGCCTCGGCTTGGTACGCCCTTTCGAGTTCCGCACGGATGGGGAATCGGTCCCAGTGTTGCGGATCGAGGTTGGGCGTTTTGAGCAGCACGCCGTCGTGCGTCGCCGGGCCAGGTGTGGCGAGACCCACTGCCGTGACCTTGGCGAGCGATAGCCCCTGCCGCTGCAATTCAAGGATCGACTGCCGAACGATGGCGGCAATGACTGCCGTGGGGCCGCTGTCGGGCGACGTGGGAAACTGGTCGGAAACGGCCAGCACGCGGGCGCGATCGTCGCCAATCGCCAGGGTGCTGGTGGTTCCGCCAATGTCGACGCCGATGTAGTAGGCCATTTCGTCTCTGTAGGGTTCCGGGGAGCCGCTAGTATCGGCGAGCCCGGCGTGGATTGCAAAGGGCCACCAGGGCGCCAAGCATTAGTAGGCATGCGGTTGGCTCCGGCGTGGCAAGCGACCCGGCCCCGCTGTTGCTGGCCGCTGTGAAGGCATCTCGCCAAATGGTGTAGTCGGCCGCATCGACCACGCCACTGTTGTCGCCGTCGGCCGGCGAATCCTGGGCGCCATAGCTAGATCGCCAAACCTGGTAGTCGCGGATGTCGACCAATCCATCGGCGTTGTAATCACCTGGGCTGAGAGCATCGGTCTCGATCCGGTAGACACCGCTGCCACTACCGAGAATGTAAAGGTTGCCGTTGGCATCTTCACCAAATGAAACAGGCGTGTTAATCGACGCGCTTGGATCGAGCGTCGATTCGACATTCTGCACGGTGCCATTGGGATCGCTGGGGTCGAAGGTCCATAGTTGCGTCGGGAACGAGTCGGCGAAGAAGTAACGTCCGCGGACTTCGGGGTCGGGCCCGCGATAGACGTACCCGCCCACCACGGAGTTGCCGCCGAACAGGCCGGAGCCGTTGGAGACGTAATCGTACACCGGCGCCAAATAGTTAGGTGGGATGGGGCCGCCAACACCAGGCGTCTGGATATCGCCCTCGCGTAGCCGCCAGCCGTAGTTGGCGACCGCCGTGCGATCGGCTGGTTGGAAGTTTATCTCCTCGCGGGCGCCTTGGCCGACATCGCCAATCCACAGGTCGCCCGTCTCGCGGTCGAAGCTTGATCGCCAGGGATTGCGAAGCCCGTAGGCCCAGATTTCGTCCCGCGTGTTGGCGTTGCCATCGTTTGCGAATGGGTTGTCGGTAGGAATCGAATAATTGCCGCCAGCGGCCGACGAACCGTCCACATCAATGCGGAGCATCTTGCCCAACAGTTGCGAGAGGTCTTGGGCCCGGTTGTTGGGATCATTGCCACTGCCGCCATCGCCGGTGGCGATGTACAGGTAGTCGTCCACAGGGCTAAAGCCTATCCATCCGCCATTGTGATTGGCGAAGTCTTGGTTGAACTCCAGCACTGACGACCGCGTGCTGGGGTTTACGGTCGTCGACAATGCGGGATTGATCGCCGTAAACCGATCGATGCGTGTCCGATCGAGCCCCGGACCGGGATCGCGGGTGTAGTTGACATAGAAGTGCCCGTTGCTGGCAAAGTCGGGATGGAATGCCAGGCCGAGTAAACCCTGCTCATTCTCTTGGTCGTCGACCAAATTTTCGATGTCCAAGAACGGCGTCGTATCAAATCGCCCCGTTGTCAGATCGAGCCGGTGGATCTTGCCCGATTGTTCGACGACGAACAAATCATTCGGCCGCCCAGGAGCATGCGTGGCGAACACCGCCCGGTCTGCATTGGGGCCCGGCAAGAAGTCGACGACCGAAGTGCCGACAATTTCTGCCTGCGTGTGTTGGGCGAATAGGGCGACCACCGCCATCGCCACGGCAATCGACCGACGAGAAACCTGGGCAGTGCCGCGTTGCGTATTACGAGCGCAACGGGCAAACTTTGCGAGCGACTTCATGAGGGGCGTTCCTGTAGAGTCAGAGAAGATCGAACGCCGAGCATTGCACTAGCAAGCTCGGCAAAATCAAGGTCGCCCCTCAGACCAACACCTTAACCGATTTTGCCGCTCTGCCGGGGGCTTTCCTCGGCATTTCCGGTAGACCGCACTGCGTTGTGAGGCCGCCCTGAAAGGGGTAAAATCAGCGGCTTCGCACTCGCCCTCTCTTGCCAAGGATGCCCCGCGTGGCCGACGACTCCAACGGACCCGACCTGCCCGAAGATCCCACCAACCCCGAGTCGCTTGAGCCCGGCTTCGATCCGGCCGAGCAAGCCATCGCCCAACGGCTGATCGACCTGCCGATCGAAGACGAGCTAAAGGATAGCTACCTGACGTACGCCATGAGCGTGATCGTCAGCCGTGCGCTGCCCGACGTGCGGGATGGGCTGAAGCCTTCGCAGCGGCGCATTCTGGTGGCGATGAACGACCTGAACCTGGGCCCCGGCGCCGCGCGGGTGAAATGCGCGAAAATCTCAGGCGACACTTCGGGTAACTACCACCCGCACGGTGAATCGGTCATCTATCCGACGCTGGTTCGCATGGCCCAAGAGTGGAACATGCGGTGCATGCTGATCGACAAGCAGGGCAACTTCGGCAGCATTGCTGGCTTGCCACCGGCGGCGATGCGATACACCGAAGCCCG
>JBCDCL010000152.1:0-6967 GCA_039182175.1 Planctomycetota bacterium | reverse complement strand
GCTTGGCTTGCTGTCGGTGAAAACGCCGAGCAGCTAACGGTTCCCAAAGACGCCATCGTCCGCCGGAACGGCCGGCCTTATGTCTTTGCGATCGCCGAAGGAACGAGCGAAACCACGGCCGAGCAGACTGCCGTGCAGGTGGTGTTTGAAACGCCTCGCTTGGTCGCTGTTCGCTCGGCCGATCTCAAGGCAGGCGCCCAGGTTGTTGTCGAAGGCAACGAGCGACTGTCGCCCGGCCAAGCCGTTGCCGTGACGCCTACGCCGCAGTCGCCATCGCCTGAGATGAGCACCGTCGCCCGACGCTAATCCAATAATCCCCGCCTTTCGCTTCCCGCCTCTTCTCGTTTCCCGCCTGACCTACCGCCCACCCGAGTCCTGCCATGAACCTCATTAAGTCTTCCGTCGCCCAGCCAATCACCGTCGCGGTGGCGGTGATTCTCTCGCTGATCGCAGGCACCGTCGCCCTGAAGAACGTGCCCATCCGCATGGCGCCCGAAGTGGACTCGGTGGTGATCTCGGTCGCCACGGCCTGGGAGAACGCCTCGGCCGAAGAGATCGAAAGCGACGTCATCGAGGAACAAGAACAGTACCTGGGCGACGTGGCGAATCTGGTCTCGATGACCAGCATCGCCCGCTCGGGGCGTGGGTCGGTCCGATTGCAATTCCGCACCGGCACCGACATCGATGCTGCTATGGCGGAGGTCGATCAAAAGCTGAGCGAAGTGCCCGGCTACCCGCCCAACGTCGACGAACCAGAAATTGAAGCGGTCGATCCCGAAAGCGTCGACTACATCGCTTGGATCGGCCTCTCGACGACCGATCTAAACTTCGACGCCACCACGCTGCACGACTTCATGGACCGCCGCATGCGGCCCGTGTTCGAGCGGATCCCGGGCATCTCGCAGGTCGGCATGCTAGGCACCAGGGAATCAGAGATCCAAGTACGCATCGACCCGGTCGCGCTTGCTTCGCGCGGTTTGACTTACGCCGACATAATCGATGCCCTGCAGGTGAACAACGCCAACTTCTCTGGCGGCAGGATTGTCGACGGCAAGAATGACATCCGCATCCGCACGCTCGGGCGATTCGTCGATGCCGACTCGGTGCAAAACTTGGTGATCCGTCGCGACGAGGCAGGGCCGATTTATGTTCGCGACGTTGCCCAGGTTGAGATTGGCTACAAAGAACTTACCGACTGGGTGAGGGCACGCGGCAATCTGATGCCCTTCTTCAACTTTCAACTCGAGACGGGCGGCAACCTGCTCGACGCCATGACCGGGATCAAGGCTGAGGTCGCTCGCATGAACGCTCCTGGCGGAATGCTAGAGCAGCAAGCCAAAGTCCTGCAGGCCGAAGGTCGGCTCGCGGAAGACGCGAAGCTGGAACTCGTCCAAACTTGGGACTCTTCGACCTACGTCAAAGACGCGCTTGACCTGGTGCAGAGCAACATCCTGGTTGGCGGTGTACTGGCGACCATCGTATTGTTGCTCTTCTTGCGAAGCGTTCGCACCGTGGGAGTGATTGCCGTGGCGATCCCGCTGTCGGTGATCGGCACCGTTGTCGTCATGCTGGTGCTTGGCCGTAGTGTGAATATCATTTCGCTGGCCGGCATGGCGTTCGCCGTTGGCATGGTGGTCGATAACGCGATCGTGGTAATCGAAAACATCTACCGCCACCTCCAGCAAGGGGCGACCGTCAAAGAAGCCGCTTACGAGGGCACCGCCGAGGTGGGTGGCGCCGTGCTCGCATCAACACTGACGACGCTGGTTGTCTTCCTGCCCGTCTTGCTGATCGAAGAATCGGCTGGCCAACTCTTCCGCGACATCGCCTTGGCGATCATGGCGGCTGTTGGTTTGAGCTTGATCATTTCGCTGACGGTCATCCCATCGGCGGCAGGCGTCTTTCTCAAGGCAAAGCGGCAGCGTCCTGGCAATCTTGAAGAACTCCGCCAAAGTGGCGAAGTGGTTGGCCTAAAGCCTAGCGAGACGGGCCGCGTGGCACGCACGCTCCGCTCCTTCGGCCGCGTTGCACGCCGCGTGACCGACCTGCCCCAAATCATCGGCTCGATCGTCCGTTGGTTGATCGGTGGTTGGGTCCGCCGGATCGTTGTTACGGCGAGCTTTGTCGCGGTGACGATCGTTGGCATCGCCTTGTTGGTGCCACCACTCGATTACCTGCCGAAAGGCAATCGAAACTTGGTGTTCAGCGTCATGGTGCCGCCGCCCGGGTACAGCGTCGATCAACTTTTCGAGCTAGGCAGCCGCATCGAGCCGAAAGTGCAGCCTACGTGGGAGGCGGCTGGCGATCGGTTCGCCGTCGAGCCCATCCGCCGTGGTGGTCCTAATCCTGGTGTCGACGCCCGGCCCACGTTGCCACTTGGCCCCGAGACGGACGAAACCGTAAAGGCGCCGTTGCTTGACCACTACTTTATGGTCGCTCGCGAAGGACGCATTTTCCAAGCGGCGATTCCCGTCGATTCGCAGAAGACGGCAGACGCGTTGCCGTTGCTAGAGAATGCTATGGGCGGTGGCGCCGCGCCAGACACGCCGTACTTTTCGTTCCAATTCCCACTCTTCCGTACGGGCGGCACCACGGGCGCCGCGATCAAGATCGACGTCGTTGGCGACTCGCTCGACGAAGTGGTCGACTCGGCGACCGTGCTGATAGGCGGATTCTCGGCAGACTACGGCCGAGGCAGCGTCAACCCGTCGCCATCGAACTTCACCCTGCCAACGCCCGAGCTGCAGGTCACGCCGCGTGACGAACGGCTGCAAGATGCAGGGCTAACGCGACGCGACGTAGGTCTGGCAACGCAAGCCGCCGGCGATGGCATTTTGATTGTCCGCCGCTTCGAGCGTGGCGGCGAACTAAAAGACTTGAAAGTCATCAACGCCGACGCATTCGGAGAGACACCCGTTGATAGTCTACTGAACGCACCGATCGCCACCCGTCGTGACGGCGTGGTCGATCTCGGTAGCGTCGCCCAGATCGACCGCGTCCGCGTGCAGGATCAAATCCGCCACGTCGATCGTCAGCGGGCCGTGACTCTCGAACTTACGCCACCAGCCGGGCAGCCACTGGCGACCGTGGTCGAACAACTTCGCACGAAGGTCGCCGGACTTCGCGAGTCAGGCGATATCCCGCCAACGGTTGATGTCCATTTCGCCGGCTCGGCGGGCAAGCTGAACGAGATCACCACCGCTCTGGCCGGTGACGGCTCGGTAATCGGAACGCTCACCAGTTCGCTCTTCTTGGCTGTGGCGATTGTTTACTTGCTGATGGTCGTGCTTTTCCAAAGCTGGACCTACCCACTGGTGATCATGATCAGCGTACCGCTGGCCACGCTCGGTGGATTCGCCGGCTTGGCGATGGTGCACGAGTGGACCGCCGCCGACCGCTACCTGCCGGTGCAGAATATGGACGTGCTCACGATCCTTGGCTTCGTCATCTTGGCGGGTGTGGTGGTGAACAACGCGATTTTGATTGTCCACCAGGCGATCAACTTCCGCCGTACCGGCGCCGAAGGTGGCGTCGACGAAGACGGCGACCCCATCGCGGCCGACCCCAAGGAAGCAATCGTCCAGTCGGTCACCAGCCGTGTGCGACCGATCTTGATGAGCACGCTCACCAGCGTTGGTGGCATGCTGCCATTGATCTTTCTCACCGGCCCCGGCAGCGAGCTTTACCGCGGCCTGGGAGCCGTGATCACCGGCGGGCTGATCGTCTCCACCGTCTTCACCATGTTCCTTGTGCCTGTCGTGCTAAGCATGGCGTTTAGTGTGTCGGGCGCTGCAAGCAAGGACGAATCGCAAACCATTGACACAGACGTGGCGGTCGCTTGATTCGACGACGACAGGAATCTTGACTAACAGTCCGCCAACTTAGTTACAGGCCACAGGAGCAGTACGCGTGCAATTCGCCTCACCAATGGATGCGTGGCGTAAGGTCCACCGGCAGGGGATTCTGCGGCGGCGCGATTCCTTGCGACAAGTCTTCCCGAACAGCTCGCGGCGATCGACCGAAGGCAGTTGAGAAGCAGCGAGAAAAGTGAAGCGGATCGCGAAAGCCGCACTGGGCGGCGATCTCTTTAACAGGCAGGCTCGAACGGACCAATAGCGCGACGCCCAGCTGCAAACGCAATAGTCGCAGCGTCGCCATCGGCGGGCGGCCAACCGTTTGCTTAAAGGCGCGACAGAGATGCTTAGGCGACAGGCCTGCCTTTACTGCCAATTCGTCCAGCGTGATTGCTTTCTGCGGTTCTTCCTCCAAGACGTGCCGCATGTACTTCAGCGCTCTCGCGACGGGCAGGGGTCGCTCACGGTCGTCCGGCGCAGCGTCACTCGCAGGTTGATCAAGCAACAGCTCGATGAGCACTTCCACCAGATGCGTGTCGACGATGGGAGGGGCGCCGGCCAGTGGCTCATGTCGTCGTTGGCTACGCTTGAGCACCGATTGGAAAAGCCCCTGCGCCGCCAAATCGGGCTGCTTGTGAACCACGGGCCAGGAATCGGGCTCCGGCCAATCGTGTGGAATCGCCTGGATACCAAGGTGGAAGTAGGCGTGACGCGTCGTGACGTGGCGATCCCAAACGTAGCGTTCGCGAAAGCCCGGCCGAGCCAGCACGATGTGCCCCGGCTTTAACTCATGCGGCTCCGCGTTGCATTCGTAGCGGGCTTGGCCCTCGATCAACAGCACGAGTTCATAGTCCGAAAGCAGGCGGTGCCCCAGCGTTTCGCCCGGCTGGTACCGCACACTGCCGCCATACAGATGCCCTAGGCGCAGACGATTCTCCCGAGTCGGCGATGGCGGTTGGTAGGCATTCATGCGCGAATATTATCCATGCAATTCGCACTCTAGTCCATTCCTCTCGCCTGTCGCGGGCAGGTATTGTAGATAGGACACATGCTTTTCCGTGCTAATTTCTCAGCGTTAGTTGTCCTTCAGGCCTTTCCGCTTGGCGCCCAGGCCTAAACACCTGAGATGAATGCGAGGGGCGGCGAGCGCAACTTTGGTGGCAGGCAATTCGGCCACCAGCAGAGGCGAAACTCAAGGTCGTTGCATTCATAGGTCACCGGCTAGTAAGCGAAGGCGTTCGTCATCGATTTTCAACTACGGCTGGATCGCTAGACGCGGATCCTTAACTCAAGAGTTTGAAACCCAAGGCTTAGCTCTACACATTCGGTTGGGTCTTTTGCTTCTTTCTAAATGAATGTTCAACGCCCAATCGAAGATCAAGGTAGCAGCGTCTACCTCGTGACGGTGGTGCTCGTCGCCACGCTGGGTGGTTTGCTATTCGGATACGACACGGCGGTCATCAGTGGCGCCATTGGTTTTCTCGCGGAGCATTTTGAACTCGACGCGACGATGAAAGGGTGGGCCGCGTCGAGTGCGCTATTGGGCTGCTTTATCGGCGTGGCGTTTGCCGGCGAATTGAACGACCGGCTTGGACGAAAAGCCGCGCTAATCATCGCGGCATTTCTATTTCTCGTCTCCGCCGTAGGCACTGCCGTGCCGGCGACGCTTAATCAGTTCGTCGGTTTCCGTGCGCTCGGCGGGCTAGGCGTCGGTATCGCCTCGATGACGAGCCCAATGTACATCGCGGAAATCAGCCCCGCGAAAATTCGTGGACGCATGGTGTCGCTCAACCAACTGGCGATCGTCTCTGGCATGCTGGTGGTGTACTTCGTCAACTATTACATCGCCGCGCAAGGGAATGCAGCTTGGAACGCCAGCACCGGTTGGCGATGGATGTTTGGCTCCGAAGCGGTCCCCGCGTTGCTGCTGCTGGTTCTACTAGTCTTTGCTCCAGAAAGCCCTCGCTTCTTGCTCGCGGTAGGCGAGGAGTCGCGAGCCAGGGAGATTCTCCGGCGAGTCGACGGCGAGGCCCACGCAAACCAAGAAGTCGAGGAGATCCGGGCGGCCTTAGCCGAAGAGACGGGATCACTAGGCCAACTCCTTCAGCCGGGAGTTCGCCAAGTGCTCGTCATCGGCATATCGCTGGCGGTGCTGCAGCAGGTGACGGGCATCAACGTGTTTCTGTATTACGCCCCGGAGATACTCAAATCCCTGGCAGGGGCAGAAACCGATGTCGCGCTGTTGCAAACCGTAATGGTGGGGGCGGTCAATCTCGCCTTCACGCTGTTGGCGATCGGTACCGTCGACAAGATCGGTCGCAAGCCGCTAATGATTGCCGGGGCCGCCGGCATGGGCATCTGCCTGACTGCCATTGGCCTGGCGGTCAACGCCAACGCTATTGGCGCATGGGTGCTCGGCTTCATGCTCGGTTACATCGCGTGCTTTGCGATGTCGGTTGGCCCGGTAACGTGGGTCATTCTCTCAGAGATTTTTCCCACCAAAGTTCGCGGCCGGGCATTGGCGATCGCCACTTTCTTTCTCTGGCTAGCCAATTTCGTTGTCTCGCAGACTTTCCCCATGCTGGACGAGCACCCTTGGCTAGTCGAGCAGTTCAACCACGCGTTTCCCTTTTGGGTCTACGCAGCATTCTGCCTTGTGCTCGTCATGGTGATGATCCGTCTCGTGCCAGAAACAAAAGGCAAGACTTTGGAAGAATTAGAACACGCATGGCTTCAACCGCGCTGAGCGATTGACGACTCAGCAGACAATACCCGTGGAGAAGAGGTACGATCGTTATGGCATTAGACGAACCTGGCGGAACGGCCACCCTGATGCGGCCGCCAACGATACTGGACTACAGCCTGACCGGCGAAAATGCCGGCCGTGCCATTGAGCTGGGACTCGCCGAGGCCGATTGGTACCAGTGCCCCGTCCCACGGGCGACGATGCGTAAGCTTTTGGTGCGTCGCGACGGACCTGCCATCCGGGACACCATCATTTGGCTTGGCCTAATCATCGGCTGCGCCGCCGCCACCATTGCGCTATGGGGCACGTGGTGGGCGCTGTTGCCCTACCTCGCTTACGCGGCTCTCTATGCATCGAGTTCCGATTC
>JBCDCL010000151.1:0-6974 GCA_039182175.1 Planctomycetota bacterium | reverse complement strand
GCACAAGGAGCAAGGCCCCGCGATCGGGCGCCGCGTCTGAGGCGGCGACCGTAAACGCATCGCAGCCTGCGATGACGCCCTCCGCATCGCGATCAATCGTCGCTTCCCACCGCGATATTTGGTAGGCAACGATTCGCGAATAGAGGAAGTCGCCCACCAGCCAAACGGCGACGAGGATCAAAACCACTTTGACGGCGATGCTCATTCGCTTCGCAGCGATCGCCTTTGCCATGGCAAATTGACCTTCTAGGTCACGACGGCTTGCCCTTGGGATGAACGACCTGCGTCGCCAGCCCTGTTTTCTCCAGGGCGAGCACTACCCAATAAACCAGATCGAGCTCCCACCAGCGATGACCGTGCGCAGCGCAGCGTGGCTTGGCGTGGTGGTTGTTGTGCCAACCTTCGCCGCTAGTAATCAAAGCGACAAACCAATTGTTGAGGCTATGGTCGCGCGTGTCGTAGTTGGCGTATCCCCACAAGTGCGACAACGAATTGACGCTCCAAGTGATGTGCCAAACCGTTGCTGTCCGGAAGAATACGCCCCACACGAGCCAGCTCAAGCCCAGTTGCACGCCACCCTGCAGCGTGCCTGTCCAAGCGAGTCCAACGATAGCTCCCGCGAAGTAAAATAGCGCGGCGTGAGCTGCGTAGATTCCTCCCCAGACGGGGCCACGTTCCAACCAACGGTAAAACGGATCTCGCATCAGATCGCGAGCATAGCGATCGTAAAAGTCCATCGTGCCGATGTAGCTGTCGCCATAAACCAGCCAGCCCACATGCCCCCACAGAAAGTCGACCAATGGGCTATGGGGATCGCGATGGTGATCAGAAAACTGGTGGTGCATCCGGTGGACGCCGACCCAACGTGCCGGGGCATCCTGCAAGTTACACAGCCCGATGATGGCGAACGTTCGCTCAAGCCACTGCGGCACAACCAAACCACGGTGCGTCAGCAGCCGGTGGTAACCAAGGTTGATGCCAAACACGCCAAAGAAGTACAGCCCAGCAAACCAGAGTGCGACGCCCGACCAGCTGAAAAGCCATGGCACGAGGGCGAACAAGCTGAGCAGATGGATGACAATAAAGCCGCCGGCGTAGATCCAGTTGATCTGCGGCGTAGCGGTCGGCGGTCGCTCGAGTTTGCCCGGTCCGCCCGGTGGCTCGTAGTCGGCTTCGATATCGGGCGAGGGTGCTTGCTGCGGTTTTTCAATCGTGGCAGGCATCGGCATGCTCGTCGTAGTACGGATAATGAAGATCGGGCAATTCGCCCCAAGCTGGCAATATAGCCAAAATAGGGCGGCGTATCTTCTCCCATCGGCAGTTGGCGGGCTAGTGCGACAAAAAAACGCCTGGTTCCGCCCGATGCCGCACGGTGAGCGATGTCCTTAGCGGCGTTTCCGCTCGATTCTTGAGCGACGCGCGGAAGCGCAGCCCAGTGCGCAAAGTCTTGCGTGCCAGCGAGATCGGGCGGCAGCGGGGCAGACTGGCCACTAAAGGTAGACGCGGCGATTGTAGACGTACCACTCGAAAACCAGCACCACGATGGCCGCCAGCAAGATCAGCCGCCACAACTCTTTTCGGGCCGGGCTCTGCGAGGACTGGGCGACGACGTCCGTGTAGCCGATGCGGACCGATTCCAAGCTTTCGCTCGTCGATTCTTCGTTACCGGTCGGCTTGAGGCGGATATCGCTCTCGGCGCCATCGAACAAGTTCACAGCGAATCGCTGCAAGACCTGATCCTGGGCCTGCACCTCGTAGACGCCACGCTTTGCTGTCTGCTGGAATACGAAGGGACCCTCGTCGTTTCGCCTGAGCGTCTCTTCCAGGTCGCCCGGGCCGACAACTTGGACTTCGGCGACGCGTGCTTTGGGTCGCAGTTCGACCGTGGCGCCAGGCGACGTGTTGCCGCGTGTCGCGTCACCCGTGGCGCCAACCATGTAGTCGAGCACGTTTAGCCAGAACGTGGGAAAGCTCCGACTCTTAAACCAAGTCGTGTTGCCAACCGTCGTGCCGTCAACTTCTTGCAAGATGGCAAAGCCAAGCACGAGATCTTCGTAACTCTCGCGTGGCGCCACCGACAGTAGCGGGCCGGCGGTTGAATCGATCAGCACATCGCCGCCGGGTGGAGGCGGGGCGATCAGGCTTTCGCCAACCAGCAAGTCGGCGACCTGAACATACGACATCAGGGGATGAGCACGGTTCCAGTCGATCACCTGAGGGCCTTCGACGACGGATGGTTCGACAACGGGTGGTTCGACTGCTTGCTCTTCTCCAGAAGCCGGCTGGACGCCTTGATTCGCGGTCGCTTCGAGCCAGCTCGTGGTCGGTGGCAACTCGCCAATGAAAAGCGTATTGGCTCGCGGCATCGCTTCTTCGGACGCGGGCGAACATCGGTCGAAAATCACCAAGTCATAGTCGCCAGCCGCCAGTTGAGCTTGACGCTGCTCATCGACGAGGGTCGAAGGCGGGGCCACCTCGATGCCGCCCAAACGTTCCGCACGGGCGGTGCCGAGGGCCGTTTCGATCACCAAGTTTCCTGGCGTGACGAGCAGGATGGCGCCCGGATCGCGGTCATTCAAGGCGGCAAAGGCCGTGTTGTCCAGCGTTAGTGCATCGCCTGCTGCGTCGAGCGACTTGCGATCGATCTTCGCGGCGAGCTTGCCGGCAGGGGCGTCCGCCAGTGGAAAAGTGAAGCTCGCCGTCCCGCCTGCGGGGGCCTCGGCAGCACGCGCATCAAGAAACTCGCCTTCGAGCGTCAATTCGATGACCACCGTTCGTGGCTCGCTGCTGTAGTTGGCAACTTGTACGAACGCCTCTATTTCGTCGGCCCGATTGGCGACTAGTCGTGTTGCTTCGCTCCGACGCGTGTTGAATGCGGTGATGGCAAGGTTATTCGCCTCGCTGCTACCAACAGGCACGAAGATCGGATTGAGATTGCCGAGCGAGAAGTCTTGCACCGCCGCAAACTGGCCATCGGTGAACAAGTAGAGCGTCGTCGGCGTGGGCTCGACGACCTCGGCCGCTGGCAACTCCTCTTCGACGAGCACCTGGCCCGGATTGGCCACACCGCCTGCAAGTCGCAACGCGCCGTCAAGATCGGTCGATTCGGCAGTTGGTTCGATCGAGGCGAGCCGCTCTTTGAGCAGTCGCCGGTTGTCGGTGAACTGCTGCACGAGCCGTGGTGAGTCAGCAAACGCAATGATCATCGCACTCATGTCTCGTTCCATCTGATCGATCAAAGCGGCAATCTTTTCCTTGCTCGCTTCAAGCCGCGTTTGACCGCCGCTAGAGTCTTCGCCAACGTCGGTGGCGCTCATGCTCGCAGAGTTGTCGACCAGAAAGATGAACCGCTGGCCTTCGAGCCGGGTGCCTTGCCAACCAGGACGCAATAAAGCGAGCATCGCCAGCACGACCAGCAGCAACTGCAAGAACAGTAGCAGACTTTGCCGCAGTCGCTGCCACAGGCTGTTGACGTGCATATCTTCAATCGCCCGCCGCCAGAGATACGTGCTGGGCACTTCGACTGGCATCCGCCGTAGCTTCAAAAAGTAGAGGGCGACAATCGCCGGCGGCACGGCAGCGAGCAACGCCCATTGCCCAGGCGAAAGTGTGTTGCGGAATAGGCCTTCAAACACCGGCTTGGCCTCCGGCGATGGCGCCGAGCCTGCCTTGGGCAATGACGAATGACGAATGATGCATGACGCAAGCTTCAGATGGTATCTGAGTGAGTTTCGTCATAAGTACTTCGTCCTTCGTCATTCTCACCGCACCAGCCCTCGACGCCGCATATAGTTGGTCATCAATTCCTTAACCGGCGTTTGGTTGTTGGCCAGCAGATAGTTCATACCCCTTTTAGAGCAATACTGCTGGGCGCCGGCAGTGAACGAGGCGAGCGTCTGCTTGTAGCGGGCCAATAGCGGAGCACTGACGGAGATCTCGGCCACGTCCTGATCTTCGCAGTCAACTAGTTTCAAGTCGCCCGTCACGTCGGGGTCGATCTCTTCTTGGCTGAGCACTTGGATGACGTAGACATCCATGCTCTGGGCCATCAAATATTTCAAGGCCGACTCGTAACCCTGCTTGTCCATCAGGTCGGAGATCAGCACCACCACGCCCTGCCCGCGATGGCGGAGGCAGAACCGCTTGACGCCCTCAGCCAGCGAGACCGTGTCGGTCGCTTGCAAGCTGTCGAGGCTCTCTAGCATCCGCCATACGCTCCGCCGCCCACGCAGTGCCGGCCCACGCTCACGAACCGATTGGCCGAGCGACTCAATCACCACGCGATCGCTTCGCACCAAGCCGACAAACCCCAAGGCGGCCGCCAATTGCTTGGCGTAGTCCAGCTTCGTCGGCTCGCCGAAGTCCATCGATAGGCTGGCGTCGATCAGCGTATAGAAGTGCAGGTCCTCTTCTTCGAGAAAAAGTTTGAGAATCAGCTTGTCGAGCCGGGCGTACAGATTCCAGTCGAGCCGCCGGAGATCGTCGCCAGCGACGTAGTTGCGAAAATCGGCGAACTCGACCGACTCTCCCTTCCGTTTGCTCCGCCGCTCCCCTTTCATCCGCCCCCGAAACACCTTCCGCGTCACCAGCTCAAGCCGCTCGAGCTGGCCCATCAGTTCGGGCGGTAGGAGGTTGGATTCTGAGGTGGGCATTAGCTTCCTGAGTCCGAAGACCAGCACACTAAGACTTCTGGCTTGACTCTGTGCCCAACGGCTCGACGGAAGTCATGGTGACGAGCGGCAGATGGATATGACGCAATTTTCCATCGTCGGCTCGGTATAGCACTGCAGCAGCGATATCACTGACGGTCGCCATTTCTGGTCCTGGAATATCGAACGAGCGTCCGTCGTTCATCGTGATACGCACGGGACCATCGCTAATCAGGGCAGTCAATTCTTCACGGTCCATGGAGAGTTTCGCTTTCTCGTACCGGTCAGGTGGGTCGCAATTTAAATATACCCTTACTGAGTCATCTCTTCCGCCTTCTCTGGCACCGATTTCAGTATCTCTTTCAGCACTTGATCGGGGTCGATTGATTCTGCTTCTGCTTCGAAGTTGAGAATCACGCGGTGGCGGAGGGCGGGAAGGTAGACGCGGCGGATGTCTTCGAAGCTGACGTTGTAGCGGCCGCCGAGTAGGGCGGCGACCTTGGCGGCGAGGGCCACCGTCTGGGCGCCGCGAGGGCTCGAGCCCCAGCGGAGGTATTGGTTGGTTGCGGGCGCCGCGTACTTGCCCTCTGGATGCGTAGCGAGAATCAACCGTGCGACGTAGTCTTGCACATGCGGGGCGAGCACCACCTCTTGCACCAACTGCTGGTGCTGTAAAATCTCGGCCCCATTCATCACCTTGCTCGGCGTCACGACCACGCCTTTCGTGGTCCGCTCAATGATCGTGTTCAGCTCCTCCCGGCCAGAGTAGCCAACAACCAGCTTGAAGAAGAAACGGTCGAGTTGCGCCTCGGGCAGCGGGTAGGTGCCTTCTTGTTCAATCGGATTCTGCGTCGCCATCACGAAGAAAGGTGGCTTCAACTCGTACCGCTGGCCGGCGAAGCTGATCCGCTTCTCCTGCATCGTTTCTAGCATTGCAGACTGTGTCTTAGGCGTTGCGCGGTTGATTTCGTCTGCGAGGCAAATCTGCGTGAAGATCGGCCCCTTCTGGAATTCAAACCGCCGCCGGCCGTCGGGATCTTCGACGATCAGATTCGTGCCCAAGATATCGGCAGGCATCAGGTCGGGCGTAAACTGAATACGACCGAAGTCGAGGTCGAGCACCTGCGACAGCGTGCGGATCAGTAGCGTCTTACCCAGCCCCGGCACACCCTCTAGCAGAGCATGCCCGCCGCAAAACAGGCAGGTCAGTACGCCATGCACAATGTCGGAGTGCCCAACGATGACCTTACCAATCTCGTGGTAAACCGCCTTGTATCGCGAAGCGAATTGCTCCGCGCGTTGTTCAATGGAATCGCCGATGCTCATTACAGGTATGTCTTGCGTTGATTACGGTTCTGGGAAGGGGATGTGGAGATGGTTTGAGATAAGGGGGATGGCGGTCACGCAAGGCGAACCGCTCATTTTAGTATGCCTTCGCTTTTCTCTAGGTATTCCCGAACAGAAATTCCTTGTTCGTCGCACTCATCTTTGGCTCTTGCGGCTAGGTCGATTGCTCGCTGCAACTCTTCTCGATTGGCTTCATGTTTCTTGCCCCGCCCATCGATAGCAAATAGTCGCGTCGCGCCATTTGCGATTTGCCAGCCTTCCCAGAAATGGAACTTCAGTGTTCGAAAGCCCTCTAGTTCCACTGGCAGCTCCTGCGGATGAATGAGATGGTCATGGCCATTGATCTGAGTGTAGCCGATGTTCTCGACAAACACTGGACTCGGACTTTGGTTTTTGATTGAGATGGAAATATATGAGTATCTCTTGTTGGTCTCGTCATTTACTGGATGCGCGCCTTTTCCGAACGAAGAAATGCGTATTGATAGCCTCTCTCTATCTCGCCACCACACCCACAGCTTCCAACCATGGATGGCAAGTGCAATAGTCGACATCGCGATGCCATAGAGTATTCCCCAATCTCGCAACGTCATGCGTACCCCCTGCCAGCCATCTCGAAAACCGTGCCCGCTAAGTTGCCATCCCCTCAATCTCCAGACATCTCCACATCTCCTTCCTCAAACATTACCTTTTCTGGAGACGTCACTCTTCTCGATCCCGCTTTGCCTGCTTTTTGGCTTTCAGCAAGCGTTCGGTGTAGCTCTCTTCACGGAGTTCGTCAGGTTGGCTGGCGGTCTCGGTTGGCTTGGTCGCCGCTGGCGCCTGCGTTTTTGATGGGGGTGAATCGTCGACGTCCGCTAACTCTTCCGGATCGTAACGTGCTGACTGCCGGCCGGTGGTTTGCTCGCGGACTTCGGCCTTGCGGCTGCGGAGGCGGCTCATCGTTTCGGCCTGCTTTGTTTGCGGCTGGCGGCGGAGGAT
>JBCDCL010000150.1:0-6983 GCA_039182175.1 Planctomycetota bacterium | reverse complement strand
TTTTCTTATTTCCTAACCAACTTCTGCACGCCATAACGCTTCGACTTGCGGCGGCGAACGATGGCGGCGTTCGATGGCTTGCGACGCTGGCGGGTCATGCCGCCCTTGGCACTGACGCCGGTTGGGCTCACGGGATGACGGCCACCCTTGGTGCGACCTTCGCCACCACCGTGCGGGTGATCGATCGGGTTCATAGCGGTACCACGAACGTGCGGGCGGCGTCCTAGCCAACGCTTGCGGCCGGCTTTACCGAGCACCACCATCGAGTGATCGCCATTGCTGGTCGAGCCAATCGTCGCCCGGCAAGCCGAGGGGATACGCCGGATTTCACCGCTGGGCAGGGAAATCTGAGCCCAGTCAGCTTCGCGAGCCATTAGTGTCGCACTGGTGCCGGCGCTGCGGCACAAGACGCCGCCACTGCCGGCCCGTAGTTCGACATTATGAATTTCGGTCGACAGCGGAATCGCACTCAGCGGCAAGCAGTTGCCTACCGTCGGCGGTGCGTCAGGACCGCTCATCACTGTGTCGCCCTTGGTCAGGCCGGTCGGGGCGATGATGTAACGCTTCTCGCCATCCTCGTACTGCAGCAACGCAATGCGAGCCGAGCGGTTGGGATCGTACTGGATCGAATCGACCGTAGCCGCCATGCCATCCTTGTTGCGACGGAAGTCAATCAATCGGTACCGCCGCTTGTGACCACCACCACGATGCCGGCAGGTGATCTTGCCCTGGTTATTTCGTCCGCCGGTCTTGACCAGCGGACGCAACAACGACTTCTCGGGCTTGGCCCCTTTGGTCAAGTCCTTGAAATCGCTCACCGAAGCATTGCGGCGCCCGGCGCTAGTCGGCTTGTATTTTCGAATGCCCATATGACAGAGGTTAGAAGTAAGAGGTCAGAGGTTAGATAATTCGTTGGCTGCCGTCGGTCATCTTGCTCTCGGCTCTGACCTCCGGCCTCTCACTTCTCTTGTTAGAAGAAATCAATTCGGTGTTCGTCGTCGAGCGTAACGATCGCTTTCTTCCAGTCGCTGGTGCGACCGAGGCGAAAGCGGGTCCGTCGGGTTTTGCCACGACGATTTTGGGTGGCGACTTTCACAACCTTGACGTCAAACAACTCTTCCACCGCCCGGCGGACATCTTCCTTTGTCGCCAGCGGGTTGATCTGGAAGGTGTAAGCGTTGTTTTCGCTCGAACGCTCGACACCCTTCTCGGTCACGAGCGGCTTCAGGATGACCTGATGCGGCTCAAGTTCGATCGTCGTCTTTTGGGGAGTGTGCTGTGGCATAGCAGCTTAACTTGTTGGCGGACGGCACTTGTTGGCGGCAGGCGGGCCGGTTAGGCGTCGGCAGTTGCAGCAGGTTTGGCTTTCGCCGAAACCCGCTCCTTCATCGCGTCGAGGGCCGACTTGGTGATCAGCACCTTGCGGCTCGACAACAGGCTGAGGGCGTTTAGGTCTGCCGCTGGCGAGACGCTAACCTTCTTAATGTTGCGAGCACTTTTGTAAACGTTGGTGTCGACACCGTCGGTCGCCACGAGTAGCGACGTGCTGTCGCAGCCCAGGTTCTTGAGAATCTGGGCCATGTCTTTGGTCTTGGGAGCGTCGAACTTCAGCTCGTCGATGATCACCAGCTCGTCGTCTTCGACCTTCGACGCCATCGCCATCCGTGTGGCAAGTTGCAAAGCCTTGCGGGGCATCGAGTAGGAGTAGTCTCGCGGCTTAATGGCGAAAATGTGGCCGCCACCTCGCCGGATGCCACTCCGCCGACTACCAGCACGAGCGTTGCCCGTACCTTTCTGGCGGTACATCTTTTTGGTCGAACCAGCTACCTCGGCGCGGGTCTTTGTCTTGTGCGAGCCTTGCCGGCGATTGGCCTGGTACATGACCACCGCATCGTGCAGGAGCTGCTTATTGATTCGATCGGCAAAGTCGGCCGGCTCGACGTTGTACGTCCCGACTTGGTTACCTTTGCGATCGTGTACAGTGAGTTTGGGCATGTCGAAATGGCCGTTGGTCGTTAGCTACTGGCTGTGAGCTATCGGCACTTAGCTAATGTGTGTTGCGTAGGACCTAGTGGCGTTGGCTGTTAGTGATTGATGGCAAATAGCTAACCGCCAAAAGCCAATAGCCTCTTAATCAAAGCTTGTTTGTTTTCTTGACGACGACGTATCCACCATTGGGGCCAGGCACGGCGCCACGGAGGATGAGCAGGTTGTTCTCGCCATCCACTTTGACGAGCGTCTGGTTGCGGATGGTGGTGCGGGCATTTCCGTACTGGCCCGACATCCGCACGCCCTTGAACAGGCGACTAGGGTAGGCACTGCAGCCGGTGCCGCCTGCGTGGCGATGGCACTTCTTGACGCCGTGCGAAGCACGCTGGCCGGCAAAGTTGTGCCGCTTCATCACGCCCGAAAAACCACGGCCCTTGCTGGTGGCGACCACGTCAACGCGGCCAACCTCAGCAAAAGCATCAACGGTTACCTTGCCGCCAACCTCTAGTTCGCCAGCGTCGCCACGAATCTCGCGGACGAATCGCTTGGGCTCGCAATCGGCCTTAGTAACGGCTTCGACGCCGGCAGCCGAACGCTTCTTGGATCGTTTGCTGTCAAGCTTGGCGACGTGACCACGTTCGCTGCGACGGGCCAGGCGGCGGGGCTTGTCGAGATAACCGATTTGGACAGCCGAGTAGCCGTCGCGGTCGGGCGTGCGAATCTGCAAAACGTCGCAGGGGCCCGCTTCGATCACCGTAACCGGCACCACCTTGCCCGACTCATCATAGATTTGAGTCATCCCGACCTTGCGGCCCAAGATACCCAACGCTGGGGCCAATGTTTGGGATTGTGCAGCTTGGCTGTTATTGGCCATGCCAACTTCCTCAAAATGAACGGCGGCGGTTTATGGTTACGGCTTGCCGAGCGGGAGACACGCGGCCAGGTCGCTACAGGTGACTTCGTAACAACCTGCCCCGGCTTACCCGCCAGGCTTCCAGTCAATCGGTCTTCATCAAGGTGAGCGAGGGGTCAGCCAAGCAGAACCGCTTTGGCCTGTCTCGCAAAAATCAGCTCGCGTTGGCTTTGATTTTGATATCAACGCCAGCCGGCAGGCTGAGCTTATTTAATGCTTCGATCGTCTTGGCAGTTGCCTGGACGATGTCAATCAATCGTTTGTGTGTACGAATCTCGAATTGCTGACGCGACTTTTTGTCGACGTGCGGTCCGCGGAGCACGGTGTACCGTTCGATGCGAGTCGGCAGCGGAATGGGGCCATGCACCAGCGAGTTGGTCCGCTTGGCGGTGTCAACGATCTCGGCAGCGCTCTGATCCAGAGCGGCGTGATCGTAGGCTTCCATTCGGATTCGGATGACTTCTTGAGCTGCCGCCACGGTTTTCCGCCCCCGGTTGGGGGTCGCCTCTTGGGAGTCGCCTCGCACTACCGGCGACGCCGAGGACGCCAAGCCAGCACTGGTTATCAAACAACGGCCTTGGTCTCAGGAGACCAATCCGGCATGTACACACAGGGTCTCCGCTGGCGAGCAGTGGAGAATCGCCAAATTTAGGCGTGCTGGGCGGGACTGTCAACCGACCCCCATGCGAATTTCATGATTCCTGGTGAGCGCTGGCTCGAACGAGGAACGGCGCCCCGAGCAGCAACATGCCGCTCTCCGCTGGCTGGATCACTGGGCACCATCGGGACAGAGCGGCTAGTCCCATTCGTCCGCCGCGGCTGCGAGGGTAAACTGCATGTCCCAGCTTGTGTTTCTCGCCCAGTCTTCCCTCGTGAGTCTCGGATGCCCGATCGAAATGCGACCCGCCTGCGTGGATTTACCCTCGTCGAGTTGCTGGTGGTGATCGCCATCATCGGCATTTTGATCGCGCTTCTACTGCCCGCGGTGCAATCGGCCCGCGAGTCGGCTCGCCGATCGAGCTGCACCAACAACCTCAAGCAGTTGTCGCTCGCGGTGCTCAACTTCGAGAGTATCGCCGGTCACTTGCCGCCGAGTGCGGAGGTCGATCTATCGGTGACCGAGACCGGCAACAATGGCTCGTGGGGCGTTCACGGCCGGATTTTGCCATTCTTGGAAGAGGGCGCGCTCTATCAAAACGTCGATATCAGCATCGCCTGGGACTTTCAGGAGGCGATCGACGGCCTAAAAATCCCGGCGTTTGCCTGCCCCAGTGATCCCGATGCCGCGGTGATGCGGGATCCGGGCGGCGGCAAGTCGAACCTGTGGCCGACCACCTATGGATTCAACTTGGGTGTCTGGTTCGTCTACGACCCGGCAACCGACCAGGGGGGCGATGGGCCGTTCTTTCCCAACAGCAACTTGCGCGTCGCGCAGATCCCGGACGGCATGAGCCAGACGCTCATGGTCTCGGAAGTCAAAGCGTGGAATCCTTACACACGCAATGGCGGACCGCCGACCACCGACATCCCAGAAGATGCTGATGCGGCGGCGGCGATGGTCGCCTCGGGCGGGCAGTTCAAGGGTACCGGCCATACCGAGTGGCCCGACGGCCGGGTCCATCACACAGGCTTCACCGCAGTGCTTACCCCAAATACCCGCGTCGACTACGAGCGAGACGGCCAGTTGCTCGACGCCGACTACAACTCGTGGCAAGAAGGTAAGAATGGCAGCGAAGGTAGCCCCACCTATGCCGTGATTACTTCGCGTAGCCACCATCCAGGCGGCGTCAACGCTGCCCGGATGGACGGCTCGGTCCACTTCGTCGCCGATGAGATTTCCCAGGTGGTCTGGCGGGGCCTGGCGACTCGCAATGGCGAAGAAGTCGTGCAGCAGCCATAGATGGAACTAGGTCGTTGGCGGAATGAAATTTGCCGCTCACTGCTGCCGGTCGGTAGAATGCGTAATGCCGCCGCGTAAAACGGGAAAGTCGCCCGCGGCAGCAAGGCTCAACCCTTTTGCCTAGCCGTACGCAGTCGGAAGCCCACGCCCGGAAGTTCGTCATGCTGCGTTTCTTGCTCGCCACAACTGCTGCTTGGTTACCCATGTGGTTAGCGGCGAATTGCGTCTGTGCCGAAGCGGTTGTGCCTGCGAACGCAACCGAGGCGAGTGCCGAGCAGGCCGACTTCTTCGAGCAGCACATTCGCCCCGTGCTAGCAGCGAACTGCTACGAGTGCCATTCGGCCGAGGCCGATATCCTGCACGGCGGGCTACGTGTCGACACTCGCGAGGGGTTGCTGGCTGGCGGCGACTCAGGGCCGGCGGTCACGCCCGGCGATGTTGACGACAGTCTGCTGCTCGACGCCCTGCGGCATGATTCGTTCGAGATGCCGCCCGCGGGCAAGCTGCCGGACCATGTCATTGCGAACTTCGCCCACTGGATTCGCACTGGCGCCTACGACCCGCGTGAGGCCGAGCCCGCCGACGCCAATCCGCGAGAGCTGCGACGCGACGATGGCATACTGAACCGAATCGATTACGAAGCGGGGCGCCAGCACTGGGCCTTTCAGCCGCCGACGGAACAAACGCCGCCGCCGGTTCGGCAGGCCGATTGGGTCCGCACGCCGATCGATACCTTCGTACTTGCCCGGCTCGAAGCCGCCTATCTCACGCCAAGTGCTGAGGCAAGCCGGCAGACGCTACTCCGCCGGCTCAAGTTCGATCTGCTTGGTCTGCCGCCGACACCCGAAGAACTTGACGCCTTCCTCGCCGATACCGAGCCTGGCGCCTACGAGCGGCTGGTCGATCGCTTGCTCGCGTCGCCCCACTACGGCGAGCGTTGGGGCCGGCATTGGTTGGATGTGGTCCGCTACTCCGACTCCAACGGTTTGGACGAGAACTACCACTTCGGTTTCGCTTGGCGGTATCGCGATTACGTCGTCCGGGCACTGAACGAAGACAAACCGTACGACGAGTTTCTTACCGAACAACTGGCCGGCGATCTGCTCGCCCAACGGTCGGAGTACCAGGCGGACGCCGATCGCTACGCCGACGCGATGACCGCGACCACGATGCTGGCGATCGGTCCTAAGATGCAGGCAGAGCGAGACAACGAGAAGCGTGTCATGGATACGCTCGACGAGCTGATCGACGTCACCAGCCAAGCGTTTATGGGGCTGTCGGTCGCCTGCGCACGATGCCATCACCATAAGTTCGATCCGATCTCGACGAATGACTACTACGCAATGGCCGGCCTGTTCCGCTGCTGTGCTGGCGAAGAGGGCAAGCGGCGAGACACCGTTGCCCTACCTGCTGACCAAGCGGCCGATTTCCACCGGTTAGAGCAGCGGCGCCAATCGCTCCAAACGGAAGACGACGCGATGGGCGTCAAGCTGCGCGCGATGCTCCAGCAAGTTGCCGAACAGCCAGATGACGTCGAAACGCTGTTGCAGCAGATTGACGAGCTAAAGGCCAATCGCGCGCCGATCAAGCAAGAGAAAGCCCGCGTGCTGCAGCAGCTCGAGGCGTTTCCGATGGTGCACACGATGCATCATGGCACGCCTCGCGATGTGCCGGTGCATATCCGCGGCAATCATATGAATGTCGCCAAGAAGACGACGCCTCGGGGCATGCTGCCGCTGTTGACGCACGCTGCAGAGGCGCCAGACATTCCCACCGATGAGCCAGGCCGCCTACAGTTGGCTGAGTGGCTGACTGATCCGCAGCACCCGCTCACCGCCCGCGTGATGGTCAATCGCATCTGGCAGGGGCACTTCGGCCAAGGGCTGGTGCGCACGCCTAATGACTTCGGCTACCGCGGCTCGCCCCCACCCATCCGGAGCTGCTTGACTATTTGGCTTGCGAGTTTGTTCGCGAAGGTTGGTCGATCAAACGCCTGCACCGGCAGATTCTGCTGAGCAGCACCTACCGACAAGCGAGCTTGCATCGCGACGACGCCGCCGAGATAGACAGCGAAGACGACCTACTGTGGCGCCAAAATCGGCGGCGGCTCGAAGTCGAACCGTTGCGAGACAACCTACTGGCGGTCGGCGGCTTGCTCGACACCGCGGTTGGCGGCCGGGT
>JBCDCL010000149.1:0-7037 GCA_039182175.1 Planctomycetota bacterium | reverse complement strand
GTCCGCCGGGCTGACACTATTGAATTGCTGGGCAAACTGCGAGAGCAGATTCCTGGCCTTACGCTGCGGACGACGCTCATTACCGGATTCCCGGGTGAGACCGACGAAGAATTCGCCGAACTTGCCGACTTTGTCGCGGAGCAGAAATTCGAGAGGCTAGGCGTGTTTACCTACTCGCTAGAGCCCGATACGCCAGCAGCTCGGTTGCCCAACCACTTACCGGACGAGGTGAAAGAGCAGCGGCGGGATGCACTAATGCAGATACAGCAGCAAGTTGCCTTCGAGTGGGGCGATTCGCAGATTGGCAGGTCGGTCAATGTGCTGATCGATAGCCCAGCCGGAGAACAAGCTGAAGTGGCGATCGGCCGCACCGTGAGCGACGCCCCCGATGTCGACTGCGTCGTGTACGTCACCGGCGATGATCTACTGCCCGGGCAAATCGTTCCCTGCGAAGTGGTTGCACGGAGCGATTATGATCTGGTTGCCGTGGCGGTAGGCGAACCGCGTTAGTCGTTCGCACTCCTTCCGCTCGGGCTCTGCCGCACTGATACGCCGAACCGAAACGCGAAACCTACGCATGGACTCTGCGACGCCTCCCGCCGAACCAGAAGCGCCGCCGCCGGTCTCGCCAACGATTTGGAATGTGCCAAACCGGCTTTCGGCGGCCCGGATTGTGCTGGCGATTGGGTGCTTTGTTGCCCTGGCAGTGAACGCCTATTTGGTTGCCCTCGTCCTCTTCGTGTTGGCGGCCGCGACCGACTGGCTGGATGGGTACTGGGCGCGTCGGTTCAATCAGATCACGCAACTTGGCCGGATACTTGATCCGTTTGCCGACAAGCTGATCGTGTGTGGCGTCTTCATCTACCTGGCGGCGATTCCACCATCTGGCGTGGCGCCGTGGATGGCGGTGGTAGTCATGGCGAGGGAAATGCTCGTCACCGCGCTCCGCGGATTTGTCGAACAATCGGGCGGAGACTTCTCCGCCAAGTGGGCTGGCAAGTGGAAGATGGTCTTTCAGTCCTTGGCCATCGTCGGCGCCCTGGTAATGCTAAGCTACGACACGCCAAGCCAATTGCTCGTCGTTGGCAGTCATGCAGTCCTGTGGATTGCCATTGCCCTGACGCTTTACTCTGGCTGGGGCTACATTCGGTCAGCGGCGGCCGCCGTGATGAACGCAAATACGTGAAAGAAATTCGGCGCCGATGATCGTTGCACAACTCTTGCTCAATAGCACCCTCGTCATTCTCGGCATCGCAAGCGTCGCGGTTTGGGTTATGCTGGCGAGCAAGCTCGTCGCCGGCGAATCGATCTTGCCCTACCAGCTACGTCAACGCGTGCCTTGGGGTGGCGGAGCGGGGACCATTGCGATCGTCATCATGGCGATCAACTTCCTCGCGGCGCCCGGACCGCAAACGGTTGCCGATGAGTCGGTGAGCGAGACCTTAACGTCGCAACAGGTGCTTGAAGGCGGCATCTCTGCCGTGGTGGTTTACACCATCTTCATCGGCACGATCGTCATGTTGCTGACGTCCACCGTCGGCGCCACGCGGCGTGACTTTGGCGTGCCCGCCAGCGTCGCCCAACTCGCAAGCGACATCCGGCTTGGCCTCTTAACCGCACTGGCGGCCCTGGTCCCCTCGTACGGTGTGCATCTCGTGCTGGTGCAACTCGTTAAGGACGAAACGATTCATCCGGTGCTCCTGCAAGTAATGTCGCAGCCCGATTTGAAGATGGCGATCGGCGCCTTCCTCACGGCCGGGCTTATGGTGCCGGTGCTTGAGGAATTCACCTTCCGGCTGCTATTGCAAGGCTGGCTGGAAAAGCTGGAAGATCAATATGTCGGTTGGACTGCCACTAAGCGCCGGATGCCCGCCGCCGATGAACAAGCGGATTCCGACGAACCGGATCACGCGGCTCAACAATCCGCTGATGACGCGAACCCTTTCGCATCGCCGCGCACGAACTCTGATCCACCGCCCGAATCATCGACGGATGATATTGACGAAGCCATTGTTGATGAGTCTGCACGACGGCAGCTAGTCTCGCTGACAGGCTTGCCGCACGGCTGGGCGCCGGTCTTGGCAAGTGCCCTGTTGTTCGCGCTCGCACACTTAGGCCTTGGCGCCGCTCCGTTCGCATTGTTTGTGTTTGCGGTGCTATTGGGCTTTGTCTATCAGCGGACCCACCGCATCTTGCCGTGCATCGTTGCCCACATGGCGTTCAATACTTTGTCGCTGGTATTGGTTTGGTCTCAGGCGAGTTCGAGCTGAGGCGCGCCACGGTTAAGCAGGGTATGGCCTCGGTCGCTCGCTAGCCGCGAGGCACAGACCCGCGTTGCCGGGGCCCTCTGGTATGCCTACTATGGGGGTGTGACGCTCCGTCACCCCGCCCCCCCGTCAACCTATCTCTCAGCCTCCCCTCCTGGCGACTGCATTTTATGAAGAAAATTGCGGAAACTCTGCTCCGCTATTTGATGCTCACTGTGCTGACGATCGTTGCCTGTGGCGTGATGTGGTGGGTCAGTCAGCGGGATGTGGCCGTCGCCTCGGCGGGCAAAGCGGGCACGGCGCCACCACCTGCTGCCGCGATGCCCAAAGCCCGCGTCACCGCGGCAAACATTCGCCCCGAGCTAGCCGAGCTTACCGTTAAGTACAGCGGCAAGATTCAGCCGTGGGAAACCTATTCGCTTGGCTTTGAAATCGGCGGGCGTGTCTTGGAGCTTGGCTCTGATGCACAAGGCCAGCCACTCGACGAAGGCGCCACGGTCAAGGCGGGCCAAGTGTTGGCGAGACTCGACGACCGAATCCTTCGTGCACGCCGCTCCGAAGCATCCGCCCAGCAAGAGCAAGCCGCCTCGGACTTGGCCCGCGCTCGCAACTTGCGTGACCGTGGTGGACGGCAAGCCATTACCGATGCGGAGTATCAAGAGTTTCTTACCCAACTCGCCTTGGCGAAAGCCCAGCTAGAAGTTGCGACAAAGAATCTCGAAGACGCCGTGCTGGTGTCGCCCGTCGATGGGGCTATTTCGGAGCGAATGATCGAAGCGGGCGAGTCGGTAAATCCGCACGCCAACATCTTCGAGATCGTCGAAAACAAAGATGTGCTGTTGGTGGTCGATGTGCCAGAGGCCCGCGTTCGCGAACTGCAGCTCCGAATGCGGGCGGTGAACGAAGCTCGGCGCCGCGGCGATCCCGATCCAGCATCACGGACGTTCCGTGCCCGCGTGCAGCTGGAAGGACGCGATCTGTTTGGTCGACCTTGGCAAGCGATCGATGCCGAGGTTTATCGCATCGCCCAAGTGGCCGACTCGCGGACCGGTTTGTTTGAAGTCGAGATCCGCATTCCTAACGGCGAGGGCTTGCTGCGGCCGGGCATGGTCGCGTCGGCAGAGATCGTCACCGATCGCTTGCTCGCCTACAAGATTCCCGAAAACGCCGTCATCTTTCGCGGCCGCAATGCTTACCTCTACCATCTACTCACTGAGACAGCGCCGGTCGAGGCCATGTACTGGGAGGTTGGACAGACGCAGTTGCAGCGTGCTCAGCGAGTCGACCTGCAGCAATGGATCGACCAAGGCGATGTGGTCCTCGTGCCGGCGGCCGTGGTTGACCTTGGGCCGGTGGTGGTTCGCGGGCAGCAGCGGCTGGCAAGTGGGCAACTAGTGCGTGTCACCAATGCCGATGCTCTGCCTGAAAGCGCCTTTGCCGCCCGTAATGCCCAGCGACCTTCGACCGCAGAGAATCGATAACCAGCATGCTCAGGCAGATTACCGACACGGCGATCGACCACCCGCGGGTCGTTATTGTTTCGACGCTGTTGGTGATTGGCATGGCCTTCTACGCGGCGTTCTTCACGCCCGTGCAGCGTTCGCCAGCGATTACCAAGGCGGTGGTCCTGGTCGCCATCCCCTACCCCGACGCACAGCCGAGCGAAGCCGAAAGCGAAATCGCCCGGAAGATCGAGGACGCCCTTAGTAGTCTGCAAAATGTCGACTACCTGGTGTCGACCAGTTTGCGGGGCTCGTCAGTTACGCAGGTCGTCTTTCTCGATGGCGTTGTGCCAGACGAAGCTCGCCGAGAAGTCAAAGACTTAGTCGACCGCATTCGCAATGAGCTACCCGCCGGCCGCGAAGTCCAGCCGCAAGTCGAAGATATCGACTTCGAAGGCGCCCCGCTGATGTTGGTCAACATCCAGCCACCCGTCGGCTTTGACGAACGCGAGCTGAAAGACTTCGCCGAGGACGTGCAGGAGGAGCTGGAGGAAGTTCCCGGCGTATCGAATATCCAGCTCTTTGGCGGCAAAGAGCGAGAAATTCACGTCGACGTGAATCCCGACTTGATGACGCAGTACGGCGTCACCCTGGCGATGCTCCGCCAGGCACTAAGCGACTTCCACGCCGAGGTCCCCGCCGGCGAATTCACCACCGGCGTTTTCGAACGCAGCATTCGCAACGAGACCAAGCTGCGGGGCGTCCGTGACATCCGCGAAGCGATTGTTTCTAGCGAGGCGGGCCGGGTGATTCGCGTTGCCGACATCGCCGAAGTGATCGATACGCATCGCAAGATAATGACGCTGTCCGAATTCGATGGGGATTCGGGCGCAGTGCTCATCGTCAACAAAGAGGCGGACATCAACACCCTCGGCGCCGCCCGGGCGGTTAAAGACAAAGTTGCTCAGCTCCGTTCGCAGTACCCGGACTTTACCTTCTCGACCACACGCGATGCATCGGAAGAGATTTGGGTGATGTTCCGCGTACTGGGCTCCAGCGCCATCTTCGGCGCCATGTTGGTCCTCGTAATCTTGGCGTGGACGATGGGCCTGCGGATCTCGATCCTGGTGCTGATCGCCATTCCCTTTAGTTCCGCCGTCGCGCTGGTGTTTCTGTTTGCGACCGGCATCCCCGTATCGAACATGGTGGTCTTTGCCTTCATCCTGGTGCTTGGGATGGTGGTCGACGGGGCAATTATCGTCGCCGAGAATATTCACCGCCATATCGAGCGGGGCGAGGACCCGGTCGACGCTGCGAAAATTGGCATCCATGAAGTTGGTCTGCCGGTCATCGCCGCCGACCTAACGACTGTGGCCGCTTTTTTACCGATGCTCTTGGTGCCGGGCATCATGGGCGACTTCATGGGCGTGATGCCCAAAGTGGTGAGTGTCGCCCTGTTGGGTTCGGTGCTGGTCGACCACTTTATCATTCCAACCATCGCCGCCCGGTGGTTTAGCCGGCAGGCGCCCAAACAAGACGAGACCCAGTCGTTCCACGCCCTAACGGCTGCGAGCAAAACGGCTCAAGCCCCTACCACCCAGCTCGCGAAGGCGAGAATTCGCCCCAACATCGGGCCCTTCACGCGTGGCTACGCCGCCATGCTTCGGTTTGCCTTGGCGAATCGCATCTTCGTGCTCATCTGGTGCATCGTCGCTTGTTGGGGCGCAAAGCTATTAATTGCGGAGCTTGGCTTTAAATTCTTCCCCGCCAGTGACCGTGGGCAGTTCATCGTCCGTTACGAATTGCCGCTCGGTTATTCGTGTGCGGAAACGTTGGCGGCGTCTAAGGTCATCCTCGACCCTCTGAAAAGGTGGGAAGACACCGGCGTGCTGGTGCACTACGTAACGTCGGTTGGTTCGGCCGGCGGCCTCGCGATGCGTGTCGATGACGACCCTGCCACCGGGCCCGAGTTTGGCCAAGTGCAAGTCGAACTCGTGCCCCCCATGGACCGGACTGTCCACGTCAACGATGTCATTCAATATCTACGTGAGAATATCAAGCCGCTGCCCGGCATGAAGTTTTCGGTCGAAGAAGTCCAAGATGGTCCGCCCGGCGGAGCCGATGTCTCGGTGCGGCTCACCGGCAAGAACCTCAATCAACTTGGCGACATTGCTGGTCGGATCACTGCCGAACTACGACGTGTCCGCGGCGCCACCGATCCCCGCACCGACTATCGGCCCGACAATCCCGAGCTGATTATCGAACCCAAGCCCGAAGTCGTCGGCCTGTTTGGCATGACCGAAATGCAGATCGCCTCGGCCGTGCAAACCGCTATCGCCGGCGATAACCGGATTCAAATCACCTTGGACGACGAAGACGTCACGCTACGCATCCAACTAGCGCCTCAGTACCGGCAGCATCCCGAAGACCTCAAACGTCTGATGATCCGCGGTCCCGAAGGTCGCCAGACGGCCATCGGCGAACTGGCGGACATTCGCCGTGATGTCGGGCTGTACAGCATCAATCGCTACGATCGCAATCGGGCGGTGATCGCCAAGTGCGATGTAGTCGAACCGGTGCAGCCCGCCGATGTCTTTCAGGTGCTAAACGACGAAATCTTGCCCGACCTAGGCTTCCGTCCCTCAGCCGAAGCCGAGAAGAGTCTCGAAGGCTTCTCCAAAACCTTGATCGGCGAGCCGACGACACTCGTCGAAGGCGTCCAAGCCGAGTTCACTGGCGAGAACGACGAGCGTGATAAAAACTTCCGCTACCTGCTCACCAGCATGCTCATCGCTGTGGTGCTTATCGCGGCGATCTTGGTCTGGCAGTTCAATAGCTTCCGCCAGAGTGGCGTGGTGATGATCACCGTGCCGCTATCGTTCATCGGCGTCGTGATTGGCATGTGGGCCAGTGGATTCCCGTTTAGCCTCGCCTCTTTTATCGGTTTGGTCAGTTTGACCGGCATCGTGGTGAACGACGCCATCGTCTTGGTCGACTTCACCAATCAAGCCCGGGCACGTGGCCTGCCCGTCCGTGAGGCCTTGCTCGAAGCTGGTGTGAATCGCCTCCGCCCCGTTCTGCTCACAACCATCACCACAATCGGCGGCCTGCTTCCGCTCCTGCTCAACATCTCGGGCGGCGCCGAATTCTGGCAGCCACTTACCGGCGCCGTGGTTTTTGGCTTGGCATTCGCCACCATCCTTACACTCGTGGTCATCCCCTGCGCCTACGGCTTGGCCTACAACCTGCCGTACTGGATGTGGCTGGTGATCGCCACGCTCGTCGCCGGCGGATTGCTAGCCGGCATTGCCGCCCTCAGCGTCCCGTC
>JBCDCL010000148.1:0-7057 GCA_039182175.1 Planctomycetota bacterium | reverse complement strand
GGCATCGCCTTGAAGAACCAGATGTGGACAATCGGCGCCGCCAGCTCGATGTGGCCCATCCGCTTACGACGCACCCGGCTGTGCGTAACCTTCACGCCGCAGCGGTCGCAGATCATCCCTTTGTACTTCATGCCCCGATACTTACCGCAGGCACACTCCCAGTCCTTTTCCGGGCCGAAGATACGCTCGCAGAACAAGCCATCCTTCTCAGGGCGGTAGGTCCGGTAGTTGATCGTCTCCGGCTTTTTCACTTCGCCAAACGACCAACTGCGGATATCGTGCGGCCGCGCGAGAGAAATCTTCACCGACGCGTAGTCGTTGATGCGGTCGTAATTCGAAGTTTCGAGCAGGCTCATCGCGTTATGCTCCGCGGCTTTTTGTAGGGAGATAGGGGGATAACAGGGGAGATACGGGGGATGATTATTCGGTAGCTCGGTTCTCAACTCGTCGAAAGTCTGCTTTGTCTGCTTCGAAGTTGACCAGCAAGCCCGTCTTCATTCCTGTCGCCTTCAGATAAGACCGAAGCTGAGAGTAATGGGCTTTGGATAAACTTTCGACGCATTTCAATTCGACAATAATTTGTTGTTCGACCACGAGATCAAGCCGATGAGAACCTACTGTTCGGCCCTCGTAATAAACAACAACTTCGTATTCGGTCTCGACGTGTAGGCCTCTGTTTTCAAGCTCCAGTAGTAGGGCGTTATGGTAAACCCGCTCGAGGAAGCCGGGGCCCAAGGTTTGATGCACCTTGATGATCCCTTGGATGATTTGATCGGTGATCGCCAAGCCATTTGACACGACTCAAGCCCCTCCGAGCGACCATCTCTCTATCCCCAAGCGTATCTCCTTATCTCCCTACGAAACCTTCGCTATAGCTGTCGCTTTTCGAGTTGCATGTTCAAGCCAAGGCCGCGGATTTCGTTGGTGAGAACATCGAAGCTCGCGGGGGTGCCTGCTTCGAGGGTGTTCTCGCCTTTGACCATCGATTCGTAAATCTTGGTCCGGCCTTCGACGTCGTCACTCTTCACAGTGAGCAATTCCTGCAGAATGTAAGCGGCGCCGTAGGCTTCCAGAGCCCAAACTTCCATCTCGCCAAACCGCTGACCGCCAAACCGTGCCTTGCCGCCCAGCGGTTGCTGGGTGATCAGCGAGTACGGCCCCGTGCTGCGGGCGTGCACCTTGTCGTCGACCAAGTGGTGCAGCTTGAGCATGTAGATGTAGCCAACGGTCGTATCCTGCTCGAACGGCTCGCCAGTGCGGCCATCGTGCAAACGGGCTTTACCGCTGCGAGGCAGCTCGGCTTCTTCCAAGCAGTCGTTGATCTGTGCCTCGGTGGCGCCGTCAAAGACCGGCGTGATTGCCTTGAAGCCAAGCTTGGCGCCAGCCCAACCGAGGTGCGTCTCGAGAATCTGCCCCACGTTCATCCGGCTCGGAACGCCGAGCGGGTTGAGCATGATTTGCACTGGCGTGCCATCGGCCAAGAACGGCATATCTTCTTCAGGCATGATCTTAGAGATCACACCCTTATTACCGTGCCGGCCGGCCATCTTGTCACCCACGGAGATTACCCGCTTAGTGGCGATGTAGACCTTCACCATCTGCAGCACACCACTGCGAAGCTCGTCGCCCCGCTTCATGCTGTTGAGCTTGCGATCGCGGGCGTCGATCGCTTCTTCGACACTCGGCCACAGTTGCTTGTAAAGTCGATCGACTTCCTTCTTCCGCTCGGGGCTGCGAATGTCGAGCGAGTCGAGTCGGAACGAGGTAGCGCGTTCGGCGACGAACGACGCGTCCTGATCGTGGACCAAGCTGTTGTCGTCATCGTCGGTGAGCTTCTTCTTCAGCTCGCCTTCGATGGCGGTTACTAGCTCGGTAAACGCCGCGGCGATTCGCTCGTTGCCTTCCGTCTCGGCTGCCTTGAGGTCACGCTCAAAGTCCTTCCGCTCCTCTTCGGTGAGGCTCATCCGGCGGCTGAACTTTTGCGTGTCGATCACGATACCCTCGACGCCCGACGGCACCTCGAGCGAATCGTTTTTCACGTCCTCGCCTGCCCGCCCGAAGATGGCGTGCAGCAGTTTTTCTTCTGGCGTCAGTTCGGTTTTGCTCTTGGGCGAGACCTTACCGACCAGGATGTCGCCCGGCGCGACGAACGTACCGATCCGAACGATGCCGCTCTCGTCGAGGTTGCGAAGCATCTTCTCCGAGACGTTGGGAATGTCTCGGGTAAACTCTTCGCGGCCGAGCTTCGTTTCGCGAATCTCGACATCGAACTCCTCGATATGAATCGACGTGTAAGTATCCTTCTTCACCAGCTCTTCACTGATGATGATGGCGTCTTCGAAGTTGTAGCCCTCGAACGACATGAAGGCGACGAGCACGTTGCGACCGAGCGCCAAGTCGCCCTGCAGCGTCGCGGCGCCGTCGGCAATGACTTGGCCCTTCTCGACCTTGTCGCCCGGTTTGACGATCGGCTTTTGGTTTTGGCAAGTTCGTTCGTTGAGGCCGACAAACTTACGAAGGTGATGCACCTCGGGGCCGATCTCAATACGGTTGGCGTCGGCGTAGGTGACCGTACCTTTATGACCTGCTCGCACGAGCAAGCCGGAGTGACGGGCGACGTCTCGCTCGAGGCCGGTGCCGACGATGGGCGGATCGGCTACCAGCAGGGGCACCGCTTGCCGCTGCATGTTCGAGCCCATCAAAGCCCGGTTGGCGTCGTCGTGCTCCAGGAAGGGGATCAAACCGGCCGAGACGCCAATCATCTGGCTTGGCGCCACGTCGGTGTACTCGATTTTCTCAGTCGGCACCAAGAGGAAGTCCGACCGGTAGCGGGCGACGATCGTATCGCCTTCCAGCTTGCCATCCTTAATCGGGGCGTCTGCCGAGGCGACGTAGGCGTCGTTCTCTTCGTCGGCCCGTAGCCAAACCACTTCGTCGGTCAGCTTCTTGTTTTTCACCACGCGGTAAGGCGTGATCAAGAAGCCGTACTCGTCGACCGAGGCGTACATCGCCAAGGAGCTAATCAAACCGATGTTGGTGCCTTCCGGCGTTTCAATCGGGCAGATGCGGCCGTAGTGCGAAATGTGGACGTCGCGTACCTCAAAGCCGGCCCGCTTACGATTCAAACCACCCGGACCAAGGGCCGACAGGCGCCGTTCGTGCGTAAGCATCGATAGCGGGTTAGTCTGGTCGACCACTTGCGAAAGCTCGCCACGACCGAAGAAGTACTCGATCGCCGCCGAGATACTCTTGGGATTGATCAAGCTCCGCGGCGTCATGTCCTCCGCATCCTTAAGGCTCATCCGCTCTTGCACGGTGCGGCGAAGCTTGAGGAAGCCTTTGCGAAGTTCATCACACGCCAATTCGTCGATCGTCCGCAGACGCCGGTTGCCGAGGTGGTCGATGTCGTCGACGTACATCTCGGGGTCGCCAGCAGCGAGACCCAGCACGTAGTTGACTGAGTTGATCAGGTCCTCCGCGCGGAGGATCATCTCATCCTCTGGCACGTCGAGGCCGAGCTTCCGGTTGATGCGGAACCGACCGACGCGGCCCAACCGGTAGCGGTTGGTGTCGAAGAACTTCTCGGCGAACAGCGTCCGCGCCTTTTCGAGCTGCGGGGGATTGCCGGGACGGAGCCGCTGGTAAATACGCAGCAGGGCTTCTTCGTGGCTCGACGTTTGGTCGTCGGCCAAGGCGTTGAGCAAGTGCGGCGTCGGCGGCGTTTCCATCACCTCGACAGCCTTCACGCCCGACGAGCAAATCGTCTCCGCCGTGTTTTTGCTAATCCGCTGACCACCTTCGAGGATGATCTCACCAGCGCGGTCACTACCAACGGGATAAACGATGTCGTCGACGGCGATTTTGCCTTCGATCTTCGCCACGCTCCGACCGTCGACAATCTTCTGCTTCTTGCAGTCATAAAACGCACGCAAGATATCGGAGTCGAGCGAGAACTCAGGACCCATCGCTCGCAGCAGCATGACGACGCTGAACTTGCCGCTCTGGTCGATGCGGACCGTGATCGAATCTTTCTTGGTGGTATTGATCTCGATCCAGCTACCACGCTCGGGGATGACGCGGCATGAGTAGACCTTACGTTCGCCTGCTTCGATCTCGCTAACGAAGTCGATGCCGGGCGAGCGGTGCAACTGGCTTACTACCACGCGCTCGGCCCCATTGATGATGAACTCGCCGCCACCCATCATCACCGGCAGGTCGCCCAGGTAGACCTCTTCTTCGATCGGCTCGTCCTTGTTGAGCCGCAAAAAGATGCGGAAAGGCTTGCCGTAGGTCAGCCGTAACTGCCGGCACTCGTCCGGTTCGTATCGCGGCTTGCCCAGCTCATACCGCAGGTAATCGATGCTGACTGACTTGTCGTAGCTCTCGATCGGGAAGATCTCACGCAGCACGGACTCCAGACCGTCGTCCTTGCGCTTCGTCGGTTCGACATCTTCCTGCAGAAAGCGCGCGTAGCTGGCGGTTTGGATTTCCGTCAGGTCCGGCATTTCGTAGGACTGGCGGATGCTGCCAAACACGCGTGTGTCGGGCGTATCAAGGCGTCGTTTTGTGGTGACTGCCATCGATGAAACACTCCGTTAAAGATTGGCCATTTGCGGCAGGGGGAGAACCGCGAATGGGAATCGGACTAGGGGAGGACCTGGGTGATTAAGCCTTACGTGGCGTCGCTCTGGCGTAGCGCCCGGCGAATGCGCAGCACTTCCCAAAGCAAACACATTCTGCGGCCTTGTAGAGCAGCAGGTCGTGCGGCAACTTGGGACAGCGCGTACCTTGGGCGACTCGACGAGTTCGCAAACGCGAAGCGTCGATGGCCTTGGGCGAGTTGATAGAGCGAAAGGAAGCTCATGCACGCAGTTGCAGGACGCAAGTCCTGCAGCAGGAAGCCAACGTGAACCGTGTCTAGCGCCAGGTTTGTGCGAGCACATCAAATGGCGTGCTTGCACATAACGCAGGGCGCCCCGACAAACCTCGTCAAGTAACCGGCTGGTTACTTGATCGAGACGGTAGCGCCGGCTTCCTCGAGATCGGCCTTGGCCTTCTCGGCGTCTTCTTTCGAAACAGCTTCCTTTACCTTGCTGGGGCAACCTTCGACCAGTTCCTTAGCTTCCTTGAGGCCAAGACCTGTCAGGCCGCGGACCGCCTTGATCACGCCGATCTTCTGGTCGCCGAAGCTTTCCATGACGACGTCGAATTCGGTCTGCTCCTCGGCCGCACCGCCGTCGCCGCCATCGCCACCGCCACCAGGGCCGGCAACCATCACGGCGCCACCAGCCGCCGGCTCTACGCCGTGGGCTTTCAGGCAGTCGCGGATTTCAATCAGCTCCTTCAGGGTCTTGCCCATTAGGCCATCAACAAAAGATTCGGCTTCCGCCGAGAATGTTTGAGCGTCGGCAGGTGCGTCGGCTACTGCGGTGGCGTCATCACTCATCAGAAAATCCCCTTCGTCGCGCTGGGTTAGCCTTCGAGGTTTGGCTCTCGATGGCTAACAAGTTTGGTTCTTGCCGGATCGGCTAGTTGCAGCTAGCGGTTGGCCTTCACGGTTCTTGGTCTGCAGGCTGGGCTCCTGCTGACACTGCCTTCTAAGGACTCGCTTAGTACGCCCGCTGCAGGGCGCTTGGTTTTGATCGTTGCCCGTTTGGTCGCTGGTAACTGGTCTCTTGGTATCGGTAACTGGTTCTTTGGTCTCGCCTGCGAACTACTCGGCGGCTGCGTCGCCGCCTTCTTCTTGTCGCTCGATAAGCGTCTTGATCTGACCGGCAAGATCGCCGGCAGGGCCGGTAATCTGGCTGGCGATCTCGGACGATACGCTCATGATCTGACCGGCGACGATGCTCAGCAGTTCGGTACGGCTCGGCCACTTGCTGACGGCCTTCACTTCGTCGGCGGACAGCTTGGCGCCATCCATGACGCCGCCTTTGGCCTCGAACTGCTCAAACTCGTCGTCGCCTGCTAGAGCAGTGACTTCCTTGGCGAGCGACACCACGTCCTCGGCGCCCCACACCACGGCGGTGGTGCCACTGGCTCCGTCGAAGGCTGCCGAAAGGGGCGTCCCTTCCGCCGCCCGGCGAGCCAAGCTGTTCTTGACCACCATCAGGCTAATGTCTTTTTCACGCAGCCGCTTCCGCAAGGCGACTGTGTTGTTCGCCTCCATGCCGATGACATCGACCAACAGGGCGGCGTCAACGCCTTCCCACTTGGCCTTCAGTTCGTCGGTCATCATCTGTTTTACGATTTTGCTCATGGCAGAGGGCAGAGGTATGGGGGCAGGTAAACAAGTAAGAATCAGGAAGAGGACTTCTTAGTGGTTGCCCTGATCCCTGAATCCCGATCCCTGAATCCTTTTTAAACCGCAAGTCGCACGCTGGGAGTCATCGTCGCTGTGATGCATACTCCGCGGACGTAGGTTCCTTTGACGGCCGATGGCTTTAAGCCGACGATCTTATCGATAAACGCCTGGATATTTTCGGTCAGTTTGGCTTCGTCGAAGCTCAGCTTGCCGACAACGGCGTGAATGTTGCCGCCCTTGTCATTGCGGAATTCCACCTTACCCGCTTTGTACTCGGAAACCGTACCAGCGACGTCGGGCGTAACGGTGCCAGCGCGAGGCGAAGGCATCAGACCGCGAGGGCCTAGCACACGGCCGAGTGGACCGACGATCTTCATCATGTCTGGAGCGGCGATACAGGCGTCGAAGTCGGTGTAGCCGCCGAGGATCTTCTTGGCCAAGTCCTCGTCGCCCACTTCGTCGGCGCCCGCTTCGCGAGCTGCCTCGGCTTGGGGGCCTTTGGCGAAGACGACGACTCGTTGCTCGCGACCAATGCCATGTGGCAAGACGATCGATCCGCGGACGATTTGATCGGCCTGCGTATGGTCGACGCCCAGTCGCATGGCGATCTCCACCGACTGATCGAACTTTGTCCCGTCGAACTTTTTAAGTGCCTCTACCGCCTGGGCGAGTGGCACGGGATCCTTGGGCTGTTTCTTGACAGCCTCTCGGTAACGCTTTGATTGCTTTGGCATAGATTCCTCGGTTGTGGTT
>JBCDCL010000147.1:0-7060 GCA_039182175.1 Planctomycetota bacterium | reverse complement strand
GCATTCATATTCTTCTTGTACGCCTCGACGCCTGGTTGGCCGTAGGGGTTGATGTCGATCAGGCGGCCTTCGACGACTGTGGCGAGCATCAGCATTTGCAGCAGGGCGCCGAGGTGGTACTCATCGAGCGTCGGCAGCGTGATGTCGGCCGTGGGGCGGTTGTCTTCACGGTAGGCTTGGTTGGTGCCGGCGATGGCGGCCGACAGGATGTCGGGCAGCGTCTTGTTGGCCAGTTCGTTGAGCTGGTCTTGGTTGTTGTCGCTTTTGCCGATGGCAAGTGCCTCGCGCTCGTGGTCTTCGACAACGACATTGGTGATCAGCTTGTCGCGGCGACCTTCTTGGTGCTGCTGGCCGCGGCTATGCAGGTCGCGTGTGTTGACAATCGTCAGTGGCAAGGCGCCCTGCTCCTGTTTGCCAAGGCTTTCGGCCAGCAGTTGGTCGTACCACAGGCCGACCGCTTCGAGACGCTTGCCCCAGGTGCTGAGAATTCGCGTTACGCAGCCCTCGGTCTCTTCGAGTTGATGGCAAACGGCCACGTAGTCAAGCACGGCGTTCTCGCCGTAGTCGGCCGTGGCGAAATGGTCGTTCATCGCCTTGGCGCCTTCGAGCAGCTTGACGATGTCGAGGCCCATCACGGCTGCCGGCAGCAAGCCGACTGCCGACAAGACGCTAAACCGGCCGCCGACGCCATCAGGAACTTCGAAGATCTCCTGGCAGCCGATCGCCGTGGCGAGGTCGAACAACTTGCCACTCTTGCCGGTGACCGGCACGACGAAGTCGGCCAGTTTGGCGTCACCGTTGAGGGACGACTCAAGTTCTCGCAAAAAGATGCGAAGGGACGCCGCCGTCTCCAGCGTGCCGCCACTCTTGCTAATCACCACCACGCCCCACGGCTGGGTATCGCTCCCCAGCACATCGAGCAAACCTTGGGCAGCGTCGTTGTCGACGTTGTTGCCTTCGAAGTAAATCTTTGGCCGCTGGTTGCGGAGCGTCGGCGCCACTTCGTTGTAGTAGGGATGGCAGCAAGCTTCGAGCAAAGCCCGGGCGCCCATATAGCTGCCGCCGATGCCCAGCACCACCACGCTGCCACACTGCTCCGCCAGCCGATCGGCAGTGGCTTGCAGGCGGCCCAGTTCGCTGTCGGCTTTCTTCTTAGCATGCTCGGCCAGCAACCGATCGGGCAACAAATGAAAGCCGGCGTCGAGCGGCTGCTTCTTCTCGGGCACATCACCGCCATCGGCCCACAGCTTGGCGTCGGCCAGCACTTCCTCACGGGCGGCTTCGAGCCGCGGCTTCAGGGCATCAAGTTCGGTCTGAGAAGTGCCGCCATGATCAAACAGGGCGCCAGCGGGAGAGTATTGAAGCATGTTGGGATTGCGGATTGCGGAATTCGGATTGCGGAATGACGGCAAAGAACTGGCGTCGGCGATCTGGCCTATCGTCTCGCCAATTTGCTTGGCAAGCAAGATGGCACGCCCCATGACGGTTGACTACGCGGGGGTTAGAATCCCAGCTTACGACCGGGCTTCCAACCGGGCTTCCGACCGGGCTTCAACAATCCGCAATCCGAATTCCGCAATCCGCAATCATGAATATCCACGCCCTCATCAAGCCCTTGCTGCAGAAGAACGACTCGAAGATTGTGATGTTTGTTGCCGATGGGCTGGGGGGGTTGCCGCAGCAGCCGGGGGGCAAGACGGAACTCGAAACGGCGGCGACGCCTAACTTGGACAAGCTGGCGACCGAGGGCGTGCTGGGGAGTAGCATCCCCGTGGCGCCCGGTATTTCGCCCGGTAGTGGGCCGGGGCACTTGGGGCTGTTTGGGTTCGACCCGGTCGAGTACCTCATCGGCCGCGGCGCGCTCGAAGCGACCGGCATTGGCTTTGAACTCAAAGAGGGTGACGTCGCCATCCGGGCCAACTTCTGCACGCTCGATGCCGACGGCAACATCGCCGATCGCCGGGCGGGGCGGATTCCTAGCGAAGAGTCTTTCGCCGTCGTCGAAAAGCTAGCGGCAGGAATTTCGATCGATGGCGTTGAGGTGTTTGTCAAACCGGTCAAGGAACACCGCTTCGTAGTCGTCTTTCGCGGGCCGGGTCTAGAAGGCGAGGTCAACGACACCGACCCGCAAGCGACCGGCGTGCCGCCACTGGCTGCCGAGGCCCGCGAGCCGGGCAGCCAAAAGACGGCGGAGATTTGCGACGAGTTCATCGCCCAAGCCAAGAAGATTCTGGCCGACGAGCCGAAGGCTAACTGCTGCACGCTGCGGGGCATCACCGGCAAGCCATCGATCCCCAGTTACGAAGAAGTGTACGGCCTCAAAGCGGCGGCGATTGCCGTCTACCCGATGTACAAGGGCCTTGCGCAACTGGTCGGCATGGACATCGTCGGCGCCGCTCAAACGCTCGACGAGCAAATGGCGGTGCTCAAAGAGAATTGGGACAAGTACGACTTCTTCTTCATTCACTTCAAATACACCGACTCGACTGGCGAAGACGGTAACTTTGACGCCAAGGTGAAACGGACCGAAGAGTTCGATGCCGCGGTGCCTGCGATCATGGACCTGGGGCCTGATGTTTTTATCGCCACCGGCGATCACAGCACGCCGGCGATGCTCGCCAGCCATAGTTGGCACCCGGTGCCGACGCTGTTGTGGGCCAAGAACTGCCGCAGCGATGGCGCCACCGGCTTTGGCGAACAGGCCTGCCTCACCGGCGGCTTGGGGCAATTCGAAGCTAAGCACTTGATGACTCTCGCGCTAGCCAACGCCGGCCGGTTGGCAAAGTTTGGGGCTTAGTCGATTGGCCACGAAAAGGCACAGAAGGCACAAAAAAAGTGTTGCGTGGCAGGTGAGAACGAAGTTTCCGTAGGTGGTCCTTCAATCGCTAATAAACTCCAGGCCCGGAGGGCCGGCGGTATGTAGCGAGGGACGTAAGTCCCTGGTTGGCGAAGAGAAAAGCAAACAAGCCCCAGCGGGGCGACGGCAACCAAAGTCGGCAACTCGCCGCCGCCCCGCTGGGGCTTGCTCAACAGAACGCCTCACTTTTTCCAGGGACTTGCGTCCCTGGCTACATGCCGGCGCCCTTCCGGGGCTACAACTAGGGTGAACTGACCCCGTTCCAAATCTCCGCCAACATTAGCAAAGACTTTTTGTGCTTTTTCGTGCCTTCTCTTGGCCAATGAATCGCACCAAACTTCGCGGCGCCGCCTGTTAGAATGCTGAGGCCATGGCGACCATTTATCCCCTCCGGTTGCGACTATCGACCGCCTTCCTCGTGATTGGCGAGCGGCCGGTGTTGGTCGATGCGGGTAGTCCGGGGGAAGCCGACAAGATTGTGCGTGCGATGGCGAAGTACCACGTATCGCCGGGCGATCTGTCGCTCATCTTGCTGACGCATGCTCACACGGACCATGCTGGTTCGGCTAAGGAACTGCGGCAGCGGTCAGGCGCCCCCGTAGCACTGCATCCGGCCGATGGCGAGATGCTTCGGCGGGGCACGATGGGCCGGCTCAATCCGCTGCGGCCGCGGCACCGGCTGTTGGAGTTGTACGTCAACAAGCCGTTCGACGGTTTCGAGGCCGATGTCGATTTGCACGATGGCCAGCGACTCGTCGAGTATGGCCTCGCGGCCGAGGTTGTCGAAACGCCGGGGCATTCGGCTGGGTCGGTATCAGTGGTGCTCGACCGCCCGGCGCCAAACGAACTGTGCGACGCCCTGATTGGCGATCTGCTGATAGGTGGCTTCTTGGGTGGGCTGATCGATCCTCGCCGGCCGCGGCTGCCCTACTTTGCCGAGGACTATGGCCAAATTCTCGACAGCGTTGCCACGGTTGCCGACAAGGCGGGCGGCCATTATTACTGCGGCCACGGCGGGCCGCTGAATGCCCTCGAAACGGCCAAATGGCGAGAGCGTATCGCCGGGCAATTGCCGATCGCCGCCACCGGATAATAGTTCTTTATCGCGGCGTTTCGAGCGATCTCTTGGAACGCATTATGCGTAGAAATAGCTCGCCCAGCGGCGCCCTCTCCGGACGCCGTGCGATCCCGCTTGATCCTTTACTTCTTGCAGTCCAAAACCGATGCCCATTTTCGACCCCACCTACATCCTACTCGTCCTGATTCCCGGCATGATTATCTCGGGCGGCGCCAGCTTGCTGGTCCGCTCGGCGTTTAATCGCTACTCGAAGGTGGCGTCGCGTCGCGGCATCTCGGGCGCTCAGGCTGCACAGATTTTGCTCGACAACGCTGGTATCCACGATGTGTCGATCGTTCGCACGTCGGGCTACCTCAGCGATCATTACAACCCGCAGACCAAAGAACTCGCGCTCTCGGAGCCAGTCTACGCCAGCAATTCGCTAGCGGCAGTAGGCGTTGCTTGCCACGAGGCGGGCCACGCTATTCAGCATGCCAAGGGCTACGCCCCGCTGGGCCTTCGCTCGGCACTGGTGCCCCTGGCGGGCATCGGTTCGAGTCTGGGCTACATGGTGATGCTCGCCGGTCTGATCTTCCTGCAAAGCCAAACGTTGGTCGCCATCGGCGCCCTGCTCTTCTCGGCGACGCTTCTGTTTCAGATCGTTACGCTACCGGTCGAATTCGACGCCTCAGCTCGGGCGAAGCGATTGGTTGTCGAAGCGGGCATCGTCTCGTCAGACGAACGCTACGGCATCGACCGCGTACTGAACGCCGCGGCGCTCACCTACGTGGCAGCCGTTATTTCGACCCTGCTCACGATGATCTGGTTCCTGCTCCGCTCCGGGTTGCTTGGCGGCAGCCGCGAGTAACGCGGCGTCGTTCGCAGCAAATAGCATCGATAGCGATGTCTCCCGGTGTAACTTTCCAGGGGAAGCGCAGCACGAGTGAACAGAATTAGCTTGCGGATTCACGCTCTTCTAGCGATCATCCTTGATTGACCTTGTGCAATCAAAACGATGGCTGGAGGCATTCATGGCGGCGAATCGTTGGTTGGAGGTGGCAGCTGGATTGCTCACGGTCTGCTTTTGCAGTCCGGAGACGCTCGCAGAAACAGCTCGCCCGAATGTGCTCTTCATCGCGGTCGATGATCTGCGACCGGAGCTAGGCGCCTACGGGGCAAACACCGTCACGCCGAATCTAGATCAGCTGGCGGCAACGGGGATGCGATTCGATCGTGCCTATTGCCAGCAAGCCGTTTGCGGCGCCTCCAGGCTGTCGATCATGACCAGCCTGTATCCGACCTATACCGGGGAGCAAACTTTTCATGTCACCAACTGGCGAGATCGCCATCCGGAGGTGGTGACGCTGAATCAACACCTACGCGGTCACGGCTATCACACCGTAGGACTCGGCAAGATCTATCACCAACGGCGTGGCAAAGAGGTCGACCTAGCGAACTGGGACGAATGGATTGACGTCTGGGCGCCCGACTACGCACTCGCGGAGAATCGCGACATCCTGGAGAAAGCACTGGCGGAGTCCAAGGGGCATGACTCTCGTAACCCGCCAAAAGGCCCGACTGCCGAAAGTGCCGAGGTACCCGACGATGGCTACTGCGACGGAATTCGAGCACAGCGGGCCGCAGAATTGCTCCGCGATCTGGCCAATCAGCCGGAGACGCCTTTCTTTTTCGCTGTCGGCTTTGTGAAGCCGCATCTGCCCTTCAATGCCCCGGCCAAGTACTGGCGACTTTACGAGCGAGACGCCTTCCAGATGCCGCCCAACGCGGCTATTCCCCCTGGGTATCCGGCCGGCGCGGCAAATCTCGACGCGGGCGAGATGAAACAGTACAGCGATTACGAAGGCACGAAGCCAACGGACTTTTCAGACGCCCTCAACCGCCGCTTGTTGCACGGGTATGCAGCAGCCACCAGCTACGTTGATGCCTGTGTCGGGCAAGTGCTCGACTCGCTACAGGCAGCCGGTTTGGCCGACAATACAATCGTCGTGCTATGGGGTGATCACGGTTGGAAGCTTGGCGACCATAGTTCGTGGTGCAAACACACAAACTTTGAGTGCGACACGCGAGTGCCGCTAATCGTCCGTGATCCGCGAACTCAGTCCACCGGGTCGACAAGCCAAGTTGTTGAGCTTATTGACCTGTACCCTACCCTGTGCGAGCTAACGGGCGTGCCTACGCCAGTGCACTGCCAGGGACGAAGCTTCCGCCAACTCCTCTCGGATCCTACCGACGCCCATCGACAAGACGCCTACAGCTCGTATCCCTATGGCGATGAATCGATCGGCCATAGCATTCGGTTCGGTCGCTACCGGTATACGGAGTGGTGGAAGAAAGAATCGCAAGAAGTCGAAGCGAGGGTGCTCACGGATCTTCAAGCAGACCCCGGTGAGGTCACCAACGTCGCCAATGATCCAGAGCACGCAGATGCGTTGGATCGCGGCGTCGAACGTCTGCGGGTACGCGTCCGTGCAGCGTTGCGGGAGAAAGTCCGCGACCCGCAACCGACAACAACGCGTGGCGGCTAAGAAGCCCAACACATGGCCGCTTAGACCGGGTCCGCGCCGGCGGATAGTTCTTCGCGAATGCGGCTTTGTAAGTCGCCGTGCTTGTCGGGATGGAAACGCTGGGCGTGGTCCCAGTTGTAGAGCCAGACCGGCTTGGTTCGTAACTCGGCAGGCTCGTCGGCGTAGCGTGGGAAAACGTGGGCGTGCAGCTCCGGCTCGAGATTGCCGAGCATCGCGTAGTTGATTCGCACGGCGCCGGTCACTTTGAGCACCGCATCGCCAAGCGTCGCCATGTCGTTGAGGTAGCAGGCCCGCTCGGTGAACGCGAGATCGTTGAGCGTTGTCACTACCGGGTCGGGCAAGAGCAAGCAGTAGCCCGGCACGACTTGTACGTCGCCCATCACCGCCCAGCCCGACGGCATTCGGCAAACGAGTTCTGGCAAGTTGCCTTCGCGGGCGAGTTCGACACGCTGCGTGATGATTCCCATGCCGAGAGTGTAGCCGATCGCCACCGTTGCGACAGCCATTCATGGGTTAGTCACGCTGCGTAAGTGCTCGGTAAGTGTCGGTGAGCAAACCCGTGGGCGAGGCTCGGCTGGCCGGATCGCGGGCGGCAAGCAT
>JBCDCL010000146.1:0-7070 GCA_039182175.1 Planctomycetota bacterium | reverse complement strand
CTGAGGCAGAGATTGCGTCGGCGTATCGGAAGATGGCGATCTTGCATCACCCGGACAAAAATCCGGGCGATGAGGGCGCCATCGAGCTATTCAAGCAAGCTGCCGAAGCGTTTGAGGTGCTCAACGATCCTGAAAAACGGGCACGCTACGATCGTTACGGCCACGCTGGTGTAAATGGCCAGGGCCATGCTGGCGGTGGCTTTGAGGACGTTGGCGACATCTTCTCCGCATTCGGTGATATTTTTGGCGACCTCTTCGGCGGCGCTGGCGGGCGAGGGCGCGCTCGGGCTGGCCGCGACGTGCGGTGCGACGTGACGCTCACCCTGCACGAGGCGGCGGAAGGCGTCGATAAGACCGTCGAATTCCAGCGTCACGAACCGTGCGACGATTGCGATGGCTCGGGCGCCGCGCCGGGTAGTGTCCGCGAGGCCTGTAGCTATTGCGGCGGGCATGGCCGGGTGATTCAGTCGGCCGGCATTGTGCGGATGCAAACCACCTGCCCCGCATGCCACGGCGAAGGATCGACCGTCGCCAAACCATGCAAAGGTTGCCGCGGCTCAGGCCGGAAGCTGAAGAAGGTTGTTACCGAAGTTCAAATACCCGCCGGTGTCGACGATGGCATGCGGGTCCGCATCACCGGCGAGGGGGAAGCGAGCCCCACGGGCGGTCCGCGGGGCGACTGTTACTGTTTCATTTCGATTCTGCCGCACCCACTGTTTGAGCGGGAAGGCCAGCACTTGGTCTGCCGGGTGCCCATCACGTACGCTCAGGCGGCGCTTGGCGCCGAGCTAGAGGTCCCCACGCTCGAAGGTCGGGGTACAGTGACGCTCGAGCCGGGCACCCAATCGGGCGATGTCTTCCGCGTCTCCGGCGGCGGCATGCCCGACCCACGCCGACGCGGCCTAGGCGACCTGCTGGTGCAAGTCAGCATCGAAGTGCCGAAGAAGCTCACCAAGGAAGAAGAAAAGCTTTTGCGTCAACTTGCCGAACTCGAGCACAAGAACGTAGCGCCCGAGCGGCGAAGCTTTTTCGACAAGATCAAAGAGTATTTCACCGCCGACCATGAGGAAGATAAGGTCGCTGCGGAACAAGCAGAGGGTTAATCACCATGGCGGACAAACCAGAGCAAGTCGAAGAACCTACGGTCGAATCGATCGATGACGAGCATCCGACGCTTGATGTTGAAGTCGGCGACGAGCCCGTTGAAACCGGCGCGATGCCCAACGCAGAGCCGACCGTCGAAGAGCAACTCGCCTCAGAACAAGATCGCGTGCTGCGGCTCAAGGCGGAGTTGCAAAACACTCTCACACGCAAATCGCGAGAGCTGCAGGACGAACGCCGCTATGCCGGCTTGTCACTGATGAAAGACATCCTGCCGGTGCTCGACAATATCGACCGCGCGATCGAGGCCGCGGAAAAGAGTGGTGACGATGCAACAGGGCTGCTTGATGGATTCAAGATGGTCCGTCAGCAGCTCGTGACCACACTCAAGCAACATCAGTGCGAACCGATCGAAGCCGAAGGCGAAGCGTTCAATCCTGATCTGCACGAAGCAATCTTGCAGCAGCCCTCGCCCGATCACGAGCCCGGCATCGTGCTCATGCAGACGCAAACCGGCTACAAGCTCCATGACCGCGTTGTGCGGCCGTCTCAGGTGATCGTTTCGAGCGGTGATGCCTAGCGGCGAAGTCGACACCTTCCACCAGCAATCATCTCGCTATGCCAACCTACGATTACGTTTGCGACGCCTGCGACCACGAGTTTGAGCTGTTCCAGCAGATTTCCGACTCGGTCAAGAGAAAGTGCCCCGAGTGCGGCAAGCTAAAGCTCCGGCGGTTGTTTGGCACGGGCGCCGCGGTCGTCTTCAAAGGTTCGGGCTTCTACGAAACAGACTATCGCAGCGAGTCGTACAAGAAAGACGCCGAGAAAGCGAAGAAAGACGACACGAAGTCAGCCGATAGCAAATCGAGCGACAAGAAGTCCACGGAATCGAAAAGCAGCGACAGCAAGCCGGCGAGCAAAGCCAAACCAGCCGCCAAGAAAAAGTGAAGCATCAAATAGTCCAGGCGATTAGCGAATAGCTAACAGCTAATAGCTAAAAGCTAACAGCTTCCATGCAGTGTCCCACTTGCGAAAAGACGTTCGACCCTAAGACATCCGAAGCGATGCCGTTCTGCTGCGAACGCTGCCGGACGATTGATCTGGGGAGATGGCTCGACGAAGAACATTCGCTGCCGCACGTGCCCGATCCTGATGCAGACGAAGAGCCCGAGCCGTTCTAGCGGTTGTTTTGACGCGAGTATTTTCTGGGCTGAGATCGTGGCGGGAATCGGTTAGACTGTGCGCCACTTCTTGCAGAGTCTGCAGCCTTGATTCCCTAGCCCGTGAGCCTCGCGTGACCAGCCGCGCAACGCCTGCCGACATGCCGCTTGACCAAGCGGGAAGTGGTGGCGGGTGGATTGTCATTAAGTTTTTATTGCACGCCGTGTCGGGCGTCTTTAGCGGTCGCGTTCTCTTCCTCGCCACGCTAGGGCTCCTCGCAGCGGAGCTGGCGGTGTGGGCGACGTTTGGCTTCAATTCGTCGCGGGCGGCGCCGCTCTTGTTGTCCGCCACGGCGGCGGATCCGTATCAGAGCGACCCAGCAGCGCTGCTCGCGGCAGCCAGCCAAAACCAAGTCGGTTATTGGCGATCCTTCGTGTCGCCATTCATCGCAACGCCCAGTTCGCTCGCAGGCGGCCTGCAGCAATACGCCGCCGGGGGACTAAGGCTTGCGGTGTGGAGTCTGTTTGGCGTCGCCATTGCAAGGCTCGCCGCGCTGCACATGACCTACAACCAGCGGCCAAGCGCTCGATCGGTGCTCCGCCGATCACTCAGCGGTTGGGTTGGTCAGGCGGCAGGGCCGCTGGTGCTGCTCGCGGTCGTAGGGACGCTCGTGGGCGTGCTGTGGATGCTCGGCGCCGTGTCGCACGCGCGGATATTGGGAATCATCACGTTCCCACTGATTGGCTTGATCGCGATCGTTGCCGCGCTGTTGGGTCTTGGTTTGGCGATTGGCACGCCGCTCATCTGGGCCTCGCACGCCGCGGAGCGACCCGATGCGTTCGACGCCGTTAGCTGTGGCTTTGCGTACGTTTACCAGCGTCCGCTCCGCTTGGTCGCTTACACGCTGCAGGCGTGGGGCGTGGGTGTTGTCGCGGGAGCGATTTTGCTGCTCGTCGCGCAGTGGTGCGTGCGATTCCTGCTCGTTTGGCTCACCGGTTTCGGCAAGCCGGTCGACGATAGCAGCGAGCCCTACTTGGCCATGGTGTTCGACAGCTGGGTGTGGCTGTTTGGCTACGCCCCGCTGGTGTTCCACGCTGCGTATTTTTGGTTCGCAACGGTCGCCATTTATCTGCTGCTGCGTCGCGACATCGATGAGAAGCAGTGCGACGAGGTCTTTCTCGAAGAGCTTTACGCCGAGGGGAGCGAGTCACCGTCTGCTGAATCATCGTCTGCCGAGGCAGCGTCATCTGAGACGGCGGCAGACTCTGCGCCCGATGCGTAGCGGGCAATCACCTCGCAGGCATTTCGATAGAACTGGCCTCGTGTCAACACAGCATCGCAGCCTGCGTCGGCGGCTTGCTGCAGCCGTTGCTCCTGGACGTGCGGTCCGAAGGCGATCACAGCGGGTGGCGGCGATAAGGCTTTGAGCTGCGTGACCTTGCCGGCCAAGTCGCCCACGGGCGCCGCCAAATCGAAGACCACCAACTGCGGCAGCTGCTCAGCCGCCGCGGTGAGCACTTTATCGGGGCCGAGCGTCCTGAGCATCGCACCAGCGGTCCGAGTGGCGCCCTCGAACTGCGAGCCGGCCAGCAGATCGCCCGAAACTAGAAAGATCGTTGGCGAGCCCATTGCTAAACCGCTCCCGGGCCACGCGTGCCGTCGCTGATTTGAATGACGTCATCGACGGGCAGGACAAACACTTTGCCATCGCCGATATGCCCCTCGGTGCTCGTGCGGGCATGCTCTTCAAGGCAGGCAATCGTACGGTCGACAAAGTCGTCGTTCACGGTGATTTCGACGGCGACTTTTCGCAGCAAGAGCGTCTGGTATTCGTGGCCCCGAAAGGTCTCCATATGCCCCCGCTGCCGAGCGAATCCCATCGAGTCGGCCACCGTGTAGCGAATCACGCCAATATGCTCGAGCGCCGCCCGCACAGCTCGCAGTTTGGTCGGTTGAATGATCGCCACGATAAGTTTCATCACCGCCCCGCCTGGCCTTCGTCGCGAGCCGCCGGAGTCGCGGCTTGCATCTGATAAAGATAGTCATCCGGGGCCGACGGCGACAGGTCGCGGCGACAGTTACACTCGTTATGCGAGACTCAGATAAAAAAACGATGGCCACGAAAAGGCACAGAAGACACAAAAAATTGGCGCCAAGTCCAACTTTGATTCTGCGACAGAGTTCTTGTGCCTTTTGTGCCTTTTGTGCCTTTTCGTGGCTAGCTTCAATCGACCAAGGCACACGGTTTTAAGTCGTTCACCGTCGCCCTACGGAAGAGCAAGCATGCGGGCGTCGATCGCCCGATCTACCTGGGCTTTGGTCTCAACCAAATGAGCCCGGGTATAGGCGTCGAGCGATTCAGCCTCGGCGAGCGTCTCCTCGATTTGCTCACCCAGTTGCTGCAGTTCGACATACGCCAACGTTTGGCAATCCTGCGGCGCCGAACTGTTGCGTAGCGCTAGCCGAACGAGCCGCTGCAAATAGGCACGCTGGAGATTGCGGTTAAGGCTCGAAATTGCCGGCTGGCGAACAGAGTATTCGGTGTCGGCATCGATGCCTGCGAGGTCGTCGAATACCGCGTCGGTTAATCCCTCGATCAACTCCGCTGCCGTGAAGGCGTCTTCGTCGGCGGCTGTTTTGAGTTCCGAGTCGTGCAATCGGGTCAGCGTCAGTGGCGACATCAAACGATCCAGCACCCGCTCTTGCCACCGTAGGATGACCTCATGCACAGGGTAGTCGTTGCGGTCGGCGATGTCCGTGCCCCAGTGGCTCCACCGCGAGGCGATCAATTTGTTGTATAGCGCCGGCGGGACATCGAACGGCTGGTCGCTGAAGATTTGTTCGGCAACCAACTTCATCGCTGCCCGCTGCTGCTCGGCAGAGACTACTTCCATGGGCTCCTCGGCGCCGGCGTCCCCTTTATGGCTGCGGCTGACGTGCAGGCCGCCGATATACCGCGAGGCGACAAACATCGCGCGGGCGTGCGTCGAAAGAAGTACGCCAAACGCCCGCCGGGCTTTTTGGTACCCTTCACCCTCGTCAATCAGATCGTCAACGATCCCCGGTAACGTCTGGGCGACCAAGGCCGCTTCCCGCTCGGCGTAGGCCACCAGGTCGTTGCCGAGGTCAAAGCGGTAGCTATGCGGGTCGGGATCGATGCCGCGGGTGTCTTCGTCGGTGGCGTAGGCCAAGCCAGGCTCGCCACTGCGGGCGGCGATCTCCGCTAAGCCAGCCTCTTCGTCGGCCAGCGGCTTGTAGCCGTACTCGATCGCCCAGTAATCGTACGGCCCGATCGTGGTCGAATAGTAGTCGCCCTGCTCTTCACTGCTGAGGGCGAAGTTGGCCGGCGTGTAGTCCATCACTGACGCACTGATGCCTGTCTTGCTCGTCTTAGAAACGTCGTTCACTTCGTCGATGCCGTACAGCGTGCTTGCCTTAAAGTTATGCCGCAGGCCGAGCGTGTGACCGACTTCGTGCATGGTGACTTCTTTGAGCGCTTGCATCAGCAGCTTTTCGAGATCGGCCTCTGAGTGCTTGCGAACGGCGGCGACGGTGGCGCCCAACGCCAGTTGCCGGCTGACGCCGCCGAGCAGATTGCAACTGCAGCGGCCATTGGTGCAGTGGCTGTGCATGCCGAAGCGACCAAGCCGCTTCTTCTGCTCGCGATAGCCTTCGATCGTCAGCGGCCCGCCCGTCATGTTGGCGATGCCTTCGGGCGTGAGCGTCTCGTACTCGTCCCGCCAGTACTGCAGGAAGTCGGCGTCGAAAATGATGTCGGCGTCGAGAATCTGGCCGGTCAGTGGATTCACGCGCGATGGCCCCATAGCGAAGCCGGCGCCGGAGGTAATCCAGCGGAACGTGTTGTAGCGGACATCGCCAGGCTCCCAGTCGGCGTCGTCGGGCTGCTGCCGGACGTCGATCGCGTTGTAGAAGCCCGCCTTTTCGAATGCTTTGTTCCACTCTTCGATCCCATCACGAATCGGCTTGCGATACTTGAAGGGAATCGTCTTCTCGAGCCAAAAGACGATCGGCTCTTTGGGTGGCGACTTGTCTGCTTTCGGGTCGGACTTTTCCAAGTTCCAACGATTGATGTAACGGATAAATCGGTCGTCGGCTTCCTTCTTCGAGAAGTCCTTCACCACGGTCAGGAAGTAGCCAATCCGGTCGTCGGCTAGGCGTGGCTCGTAGCTAGTGCGTGGCAAGCGGCTAATCGAATAGTGCACGTTGACGGTCACGCCGCGGCTGTCGGGCACGGTGTCAATTTCTTGCGACCCGCTCGACGTATAGGTGGCGGCCACTTGGACTTCGATATTCTTTTCGTAACCTTTCACCTGGACTTCGCCGTCGGCTTCGGCCCACGTCGACTTGCTCCGCGAAAACGAGAAGCCGGGCATCACTTGCGATATCTGTGGTAGGTCGCTCAGGAAGACGTCCGAAAGATCCACCACGTACGAACCGCCATTGCCACGGCCAGCGATCGGCAAGCTGAATAGCACGCTATCGGTGTAGGCAAGGTCGACCGCCTTGGCGCTGGGGCTGCCCGGCTCGGCACGGAAGCGAACGTTGCGACGCACCAGGTGAATTCGTTCGCCCCGCTTGCGGAACTGCCAAACGCCTTCGTCGCCAAAGCCCCAGCTAAAGCCGCCGAGGATTGGCGATTGTCCGATACCGCGGGCGATAGTGATCAGTACAATGTGGTCGCGATCGAGGTCCGACGGTCGCAGCTCAACAAGCAGCTTGCTATCGCCACGATAGAGCGTCAGCATGCCGTCGACCTTGGTAAGGTCTTTGGTGAGCTTTGCTAGCGG
>JBCDCL010000145.1:0-7151 GCA_039182175.1 Planctomycetota bacterium | reverse complement strand
GCCGAGGCGGTCCGGCTGACGCAGTTCGCCGAGAAGGCGGGCGCCGATGCTGCCCTGCAGGTGGCACCCTATTACAACAAGCCGACGCAGCAAGGCTTTTACGAGCACTTCAAGCAGCTCGCGGAGTCATCGAGCCTGCCGCAGTGCGTCTACAACATCCCGGGTCGCACCGGTAAGAATATCGAACCCGAGACGATCATTCGTCTGGCGGAGATCCACAATATCGCGCTCGTGAAAGAAGCCACAGGATCGCTCGACCAAGCGTCGCAGATCATCTGTGCAACCGATCTCACGGTCTTGAGCGGCGACGATAGCCTGACGCTGCCACTCATGGCCGTTGGCGCCCGAGGCGTCGTGTCGGTCGTCGGCAACGTCGTACCTGGCGACATGATCGCCCTCTGCAAGGCGATGGACGACGGGGACATTCCGGCCGCCCGCAGTCTGCACCACAAGCTCTTCCCGCTGTGCAGAGACATGCTGGGACTCTCTTCCAACCCCATTCCGATCAAAGCAGCAATGCGGCTTTTGGGCCGAGACTCGGGCGAACTGCTGCTACCGATGACGCCGTTGGAAGACGAACTGGTTGTGACGCTGAAGGATTCGCTCACCGCGTACGGCCTACTTTAGTCGCACGCCGCTAGACGTCCTTTAGCTCGCCGACGCTAGTGAGCACGGTGTCGAGTTCGGTCCACAGATTTCTCACGTCGGCCCGGCTTAGGTCGAGTCGTTCGAACACCACTTCTAGCGGCGGTGGCAGGCGACGCTCGGCCATGACCGAGCGTCCCAGTCGGCTGACTAGGTAGTTCGACACGGCGACGACTGCTGCCAAGGGCGCCACGTCGCCGCTCGCTTCGGTGGGACTATGGTGGTAATCGACCGCCGCCACCAATCGGTGAGGAAACCCCGACCGCCACGCGATGTAGGCGCCCAGTTGGGCATGATCGAACGCCAGGACGGCTTGCTCTGCCTCCATCCACGATTTGTTCGCCTTGAAGTGGGCGAGCACCCGTGGCATTTGGTCTTCGAGTTTTTGGTCGATCACCAACAGACCGGCGTCGTGGATCAAGCCAGCGAGGTAGGCCTCGTCCGGATCGGTCGCCTTGGTCTTTTCGCTAATCAGCCGAGCCGCCGCGGCAACGCAGACCGAGTGATCCCACATCTGCAACGGATCGATGTTGCCCACGACCGACGGCTTGGAGTAGTGGCGACCGACGATAACCGTCATCGCCATGTTGCGTACTTGCTTAACGCCTAGCAGCGTGATCGCCGTCCGCAAGTCAGCCACATCGTTGGGCAGGCCGTAGTACGACGAGTTGACCGTATGCAAAATCTTAAGCGCGAGAACAGGATCTTGCTCAACCACTTCTAGCAAGTCCGAGGCGTCGCAGTCATCTTTGCCAGCGACCTCGATCACGCGGCGAGCGATCGCCGGGAACGAGGCGATGTTGCTAATTCGCTGAAAGAGCCGTTCGAGTTCGGCGGTGATGGTGCGCGGTGGCGGGCCGTGGACAACTTCTTCGTCCGCGGAACCTGGCTGTTCGGCTACGGTAGACACGATGGAAGCTCGGCAAAGTTGTGGGGGCAGGTATTGGCTTGGACCGCCGCCGACTTGTGTCATAACTGGCGGTGATGGTCTGACCTAAAACCCTACCCCACGACTTGTACTTGGTAATGACCTCGCGTCGGCCCGTCGGCAGATGGGCGCCGGCCGTTTGCTTTGCAATCGTCACAGCCAGCAAAACGAGACATTCAGCTTTCGGCAGGGCACGGCAGCACAGGCAGACGATTGCGGAGGTTGGTCTCTAACGCCTGTGACAGTTGTCTCACGCCCCATCGAGCGGTCGACGCAGGCAGACTCGGCAATCATCACACTTGCGTCGGTTGCGAGCGGCCCTGGGCGACCTAACCTTGCGGAGCGTGTGACCGCATGCCCCGCGTAGTCACGTCCTACAAAACTGGCCTCGCGCCATCCACCTACGGACGACGACCCTGATCACGGCCGCCACGAAGCATCATGTCACAAAGTCAAGTTCTATCGGACCAAGTTGGATCGCCGGACGAAAGCGACGATAGTCGCCGGCTTGATCAACTACTGAGCCGCATTCAGCAGCTTACCGCAGCGGATGCGAGCACGACCGATACGGTGCCCAACTTCCCGCCTGCCGCGGCCGAATCGGCGAACGGGCCGCAGCAAAACGGCGCCACAGCGACCGCCGTCGTTGCGGCCGCCACTGCTGAGTCGACCGATTGGTACCCCGTGGAGCCCGACTCGCTGGCAGCCGGCGGACTCACCGATAGCGAAGTCGAAGACTTGGTGCTCAAGATTCTGGTCGCCCGCAGCGAGGCAACGGGTCGAAGTTTAGCCGAGCAAATTCGCTTGCCGTTTCGACTCATTGATCCGCTGCTGCAGCAGATGAAGCAGGATCGCTTCGTGGCCCATAAAGGCGCCGCGATGATGAACGATTACATCTACATCCTCACCGAACTGGGCCGCGAGCGGGGCAAGAAACTCACCGAGCACTGCACCTACTTCGGTTCGGCTCCGGTGACGCTCGAAGCGTACATCGACAGTGTCGATAAGCAGACCTTGGCCGACCAGCAGCCGACCGAAAACGACCTGCATCGTGCCTTCGAGGATTTGCTGATTGATAAGTCGATGCTCAAGAGGTTGGGTCCGGCTATCAATTCGGGGCGAGGCCTGTTCCTCTTTGGCGCCCCAGGCAATGGCAAGACCAGCATCGCCGAACGGGTGACCAAAGCCTTTGGCGAATTCGTATGGGTGCCGCGGGCGATCGGCATCGATGGCGAAATCATGCGGCACTTCGACCCCAGCATGCACGAAGAGGCGCCTCTCGAAGCCAACGAAGGGCTCATCGACCACAGCAAGGTCGACCAGCGATGGGTACGCATCAAGCGGCCGACGATTGTCGTTGGTGGTGAGCTGACGATGGACTCGCTTGAGGTGACGCTCAACACGTCGACCAACACCAGCGAGGCGCCGCTACAGATGAAAAGCAACTGCGGCACCTTGGTGATTGATGACTTCGGGCGCCAACGGATGACGACCGACGAGTTGCTTAACCGCTGGATTGTGCCACTAGAAAAACGGTACGACTTTTTGAACCTCGCGAGCGGCAAAAAGATCCAGGTGCCGTTCGATCAGTTGATCATCTTCTCGACCAACCTCGAACCGAAAGACTTGGTCGACGACGCCTTCCTCCGACGTATTCCCTACAAAATCGAAGTCGTCGATCCCGAGGAGCAAGCATTTCGTGAGCTGTTCAAGATCATGGCGCCGATTTTGGACGTCGACTACGACCAAGACGCCCTGGAATACGTCATCGCCAAGCACTACCAGGCGGTGAATCGCCCGATGCGTTGTTGCCAGCCGCGAGACCTGCTGCTGCAGATTCGCAACTACTGTCGGTACGTCAAGCAACCGGCAAAGATGACGCCCGAGAATTTCGACTTCGCGGTCGAAAACTACTTTGCTGTCATGTAGCGTTAGAGCCGTGCATCGAATCGATGCTAGGAATCGGGTTCGTCGGGCCCAATCGGCCGGCCATCGGCCGATACCGTGAAGCCCTCTTCCGAAATCTGGATGGTCACCTTGCTGGCATCTGCTGGGACCGTGGCGTAGGGCTCGCCGTTGAGGGTGACTTGCTTCGCGGTCACAGTGAATTCGCGATCATCTTTGATGATGACGACCTGAGGCTCTCCGCCTAGCTTGGCGTTGACGCTCGACACGGTGTGCTGCACGTTCGATAGGCATTCGACGTCGAGCCGCGAGCCATCGGGCTTTGCGATGCTCGATGACGCATGCTCACGATAGACCGAAACAACCATCCCGCTGCAACCAACGGTTGCCGCCAGCACGAGCACCATGAGGAGCTGTTTGCTGATGTTGCTCTGCATGAATAGACCTGCGTGAACTGGCGGAACCGAATCTGATAGGCGCGGCCAGGCGCGAAGCTTTGGGCAAAACGCCATGACCGGCCTGGACCGATACGAGGTTTTCGCCCGCCGCCGCTCATTCTTGGATGTGACCAGAAAAAGCATGGACGATCGTCTGCTTAATGGCGTTACGACGAGATCTTCAACTGCAGCGTCCCACCAAAAAATCAGCGGCTTGCGAATTCTAGCGGCAGCTGCGGGTCGTCATTTTCGTGACGCAGTTCTTGGTGCAGTAGGCTCGGCTGGATGTCGCGGTTGTGCTGGTACTTGCTGGCGTACTCGGTGATTTCGCCCGTCAGCTCGTGGTAGAAGATCTGGCAGATCGGCACGCCTGGGTAGATTCGCACGGGCTGGACGGCGAACATCTCAAGCGTCCAGTAGCCGGAAAAGCCGACGTCGCCAAAGCCGGCCGTGACGTGCACAAACAGGCCCAGGCGACCAATTGAAGAGCGGCCTTCAATCTGCGGGACCAAATTGTGCGTGGCCGTCTTCTCGACGGTCCGGCCCAGGTACAGTTGATTGGGACTCAGCACGAGCCCCGAGTCGGGAATCTCGACCCGGCGGACGCGATTCTCCTTCGCCATGTCGAGCACCACCTCTTCGTACACCAATAGTTCGTTGTGCAGCGACAGGTTGTAACTGTTGGGATTGAGAAACGCCTCGTCGTACGGATCGATCTGAATGTCGCCACCGAGGCGATTCTTGATTTCTTGTCCCGAGAGAATCATAGAAGTGAGTTTCTCGTAGCCGGTGATTTAAGAGAGTGGGAATGAGACGGGATGGGCGTCACACCCCAACGCGGGGGCAGAATTTACGCATCGAACAGTCGTCGCACTTCGGCTTGCGTGCATCGCACACTTGGCGTCCGTGATAGATCATGCGGTGAGAAAAGTCGACCCACTCCTTTTTGGGAAGCACCGCGATCAGGTCGCGTTCTACCTTCACCGGGTCGGTTTGTGTGGTTAGTCCGGTCCGGCGGCTCAGGCGACCGACGTGCGTATCGACCACGACGCCGGTCGCCATGCCGTAAGCAACACCCAGCACCACGTTGGCCGTCTTTCGCCCAACGCCGGCGAGTTTCACGAGCGCATCCAGATCTCTTGGCACCTGGCCGCCGTGTTGCTCGACCAGCTCGGTGCAGCACAGTTTGATGTTCCTGGCCTTGTTGCGAAAGAAGCCGGTGCTTTGCACTAGCTTCTCTAGCTTGCCAATCGGCGCCGCTGCCAAGGCTTCGGCCGTCGGAAATTTGGTGAAGAGTTCTCGCGTGACGATATTCACGCGGGCATCAGTGCATTGGGCGGACAGAATGGTCGCCACCAGTAGTTGCACCGGTGTTTCATGCAGCAGGGCACACTCGGCGTCCGGATAATCGGCCTTGAGGCGCCGTAAGACTTTGCCGGCATGGCGTTTTGCCTGCGGGTCGGTTTGCGACGGGATGGGCGGCTTGCTTGGCTTCGCCTTCTTCGCGACAGACTTCTTCGCTGTCGCTTTCTTCTCCGTCGCCTTGTTCGCCGGCGCCTGCTTTGCCCCCCGCTTTGCCGCCGCCCTTTTCGACACTGTGCACTCCGATGCTCTGAGCTGCCACATCCGCTGCCGAATTGCCATTCTCAGGCGTGGTGGCCCGGTGTCAACGGCCGCCGAAACGCCTCGGATAGGCCCAGCGAGGCGGGTAGAAATCTTGACCTAACCACCCGTGAAACCTACAGTTACTAGCCGGCTTGCTCGCCCCGCGAGTGCAGGGCGACGCCGTTTTTTGTCAGGCAATGATCTACGCGGAGAACCACCATGAGTCAGGGCGACACCCTCTCGGCCAATCCCTATGCCTCGTTCGGCGCCTCGATTGCCGATGCCCCCGCCGACGCCCGCGCGGCCTTTATCCGCAAGACCTACACGCACCTGGCGATTGCAGTTTACGCCTTCGCGGCGTTGATTTGGTTTTACTTCACGGCGTTCGATCTCGATGCCGTGTTGCCGCAACTGTTTGCGACAACGCCCTGGATGCCTGCCATCATTTTCGGCGGCTTCATGATCGTCTCCTGGGTGGCGAACGCCTGGGCACAGTCGTCGGTTTCGCTAACGAAGCAGTACGCAGGGCTGTCGCTCTACGTAGTGGCTGAATCGTTATTCATGCTGCCCTTGCTCTGGTACGCCAGCAAGATGTCGTTGCAGCTGACCGACGGCGCCGCGGTTGGTGTGATCCCCGCCGCCGGCTTGCTGACCGTGGTGATGTTTGGCGGTCTAAGTGCGATTGCTTGGTTTAGCGGCAAGGACTTCTCGTTTATGGGCGCCGGCCTGGGGATTGCTGGCATCGGCATCTTTGGGCTCATCATCGCGAGCCTGATCTTTGGGATGAATCTTGGCGTCTGGTTCTCGGTAGGCATGGTCGTCTTCGCCAGTGCCTATATCCTTTACGAGACCTCGAACGTCATGCGTCACTATCGTCCTGGTCAGCACGTGGCGGCTTCGCTTGCGTTGTTTGCCTCGGTGGCGCTGTTGTTCTTCTATATTTTGCGAATCTTGATCGCGATCAGCGGTCGCGATTGATTTGGCAAAGAGCCAATTGCCGCAGCGTCGCTGCGGTGCGTGACAGCCAACGGAGCCCCGTATGAGCGATTGGAGCCCCGATCAGCTTCCTTTTGACGAGTCCGATTTCTCGGGCGTTGCCCGGCTGTTTCCAGTGCCGGAGTTGGTGCTCTTTCCGAATGTGATGCAAACGCTGCACATTTTCGAGGAGCGCTATCGGGCGTTGATGGAGGATGCGGTTGCGGGCGACGAGCTGATCGCGATGGCGTTGCTCGAGCCCGGCTGGGAGACCGACTACGCCGGCCGGCCGCCACTCTCACCAATCGCTTGCCTGGGCCGCGTGCTCACGCATCATCGTTTTCCGGACGGCCGATTCAATTTGATGCTGCTGGGGGTTCGCCGACTCCGTTTGGTCGAAGAAGTGGAACCGCCGCAGGCGTTCCGCCGCGCCAAAGTCGAAATCGTTGCCGAGCAAACGCCCGACGATGCACCGGCCTGGCGATCGGCACTGCTCGAGACGCTCAGCCATAAGCTGCCCGATACGGTGCTTGCTTCGGAGCAGATGCGGGAGGTCCTCTCTCGCGATCTACCGCTCGGTGTGCTTACCGATCTCTTGGGCTTTACCCTTCCGGCGCCGGCGAAGGTTAAACGCCAGTTACTGGCCGAAGCCGACG
>JBCDCL010000144.1:0-7221 GCA_039182175.1 Planctomycetota bacterium | reverse complement strand
TTCCAAAACTGGGCCGCCTGCACGACGCCGCCCGTATTGGCTTGCTGGCTGTTGTCGATGCGGCCCCGCGAGACCAAGAACGTATCCGGCAGTGCTGCGTAAGTGACTTGCCGGCTGCTCGGTCCCCAGGGCGAGCCGCGGCGTCGCAGGCCGGCGTCGGCACGTGGCGCCTGCTGAAATTTGACCCGCGTCATCCAGTTCGGATAAGCCAGGAACCGACTGCAAGCCTGATCGAATTGGTAGAGCGCCTCTTCGGTGCGGCCCTGCTGGTAGTACGTCTCGCCGAGCATCGCGTGGGAGCAGATCGAGTCGATCCACCGCGTCTGACCAATCTTGATGGCGCCACGCAGATCGCTCGTGAAGGCCCGCTCCGCCCGGCGATACTCGCCGCTGTAGAGCATCTCGATCGCAATCTGGTGGCTTCTTGGCGGAACCACGCTGCCCAACTGGGCGTGAGCCGAACGAGGCAGCGTCGCCGCGAAACAACTGGCGATAGCTAACCCTGCTAGCACGGGCAGAGAGCGTGAGTGCATGGGCTGGATCGATCGCATGATTGCGGAGTTGATGGTGTGCCTAGTGGGCGGCGGCATCGACGAGACTTGGCGGCGTGCTAGCAAAGTGCTGCCGAGCACGCTCGCCAATGGGATTCTACCATTCGCCGCTTTTCGGGGCGATTTTCCCGCGGACCGCCCTGCGGCGTGAGCCACGCGAATGCATACGTCACAGCAGTTTCAAAAAGGTTCAAAGTTTGCCGGTTGTGCGGACGATAACGTCTATGACGGTTCGCTGAGAGCCAGCCGACGCTGCCTAGCCGGTGTCGAATCCAGTCGCACGGAGAGACGATCATGGACCAAAGCCACAATGGACATCGCCGCCTTCACGGCTGGATTGCGGGAACTTTGCTGCTGGGCTGCACTGCCCTGACTGGTTGCCAAATTGACGTGGCGGGCCAGACGTTGCCGAGCCCCTACTATCTGACGGACGACGTGCAGTACTACGCACCCGGGCCGGAATTCAAGTTGGCTCGCGAAGCTGCGGCGCTGAAGGAACAGTCCGAAGCGATCGACAGCACGGGCCAACGCGATTGCTGCCCGTAGTCGCTCACTACAGCGAGCTGCATCGCCTCCGCTAACTGGCGACTTTCTGCGTCGCCTGTCGGCTCTTCATCCATCGGCTCAGCCGGACCGCTTGCGAACGCCACGATGTAATCGGTGCGTGCGTTAGGCGATGGCTGAACTCTTCGTGGGTGCGAATGCGGTGCTTGTAGGCTTGATCGCCGACGCCTAATTCAAACCGGCGGTCGCCGCGGGCGAAGCTGTCTTCGACCGTCATCATCACGAGTGTCGAGCCGGCGCCCTTGTTTGGGAAGTCTGCCCGGTAGCCCATTCGCAGGCCGAACACCACGCCATCGAAGTGGTAGTTGTAGTTGAAAGCGACAGCCCGGCCGTTCACTCGCAAGAGATTGACATCCAGCATGCCGAGTGCCGCGGCAGCTTCGTGGGCTTTGCGAAGAAAGGGCCGGTAGCGTTCGTGGCTGATCGTGTTGCCATCGATAAGGTCAGCTTGCCAACTATGGCGGGCGACCTCTTCGCACTCGTCGTAGAGACTCCAATTCGGCTCGCCATCGCCGGCCCGCAGGGGCTCCGGGCGATGCCGGACGTATTCGATTGTGCCTTGTTCCTCGAGCCGCTTGCGGGTGCGGCGGATTTCGTGCCGGGTCTTCCGTGTGCGGCTGGCAAGATAGCCCTCCCAGTCGCCGGCGAGTTCGATGACCGATGTCGATTCGTCTTGCTGCTGGTGACAGGTAAGCCCTGCCGTGTTCATCGCTCGGGCTGTCCGTCCACGGTCTGATAAGTCGCTATCGGTCCACGGGAGGTCGATTAAATCCCAATCGCGGGGCGTCTGCGAAATGTGCCGCATCGCCATGGCAAGCGTGGCGGCTTGAGCACTGCCGATGGGCGAATACCACATCCCCCAGCCTTCCAGCGGGTAGGTCAGCACCCTGACGTGACCGAAAGAGCGTTTCTCTCGCCGCACGCACAGAGGGACAATGCCGATGACTTTTCCCGCCGCTTCGACGATCAGCACACGCAGCTTCTGGTCGCCACCAAAGTGGCGCCAATAGATGCTAAGCCAATCGAACGTATGAAAGAACGACGCCCGCGGCGTGTCGGCCATCAGAGCGTTCCACTGCATCCGATAGGCGCCAAGCGAATGCAGGTCGTTAATTTCAATCACAGATGCCATAGGCAATGCCAGAACTGGTCGGAGGTTGCTCGGGTAAGACTTGGTGCTGGATTGGTGAAGCAACCTTTGTGCCAGTATCCTATCTTGTAGCCCAGCAGACCTCTCCGGGCTTGTTTGTGCGAGCATTCGCCGGCGAATTTCTTCATTCGCGGCAGATGCTTCGCAAGCGGCGTTGTGGAAACGCACCACGTTGCTGTTCTCCGACAACGAGTGTTGAGAATTGACCACACCAGACGATACAAGCCGACCGGATCAGCCGCTGCCGCAAGACGGCATGGGGCAAATCAAGCAGATTCATGCGGCGCCATCGCGGGGCGTCTTGGCCGTGACGGGCGGCGGTAGCGGGGCGATCAGCAGGTTGCTGCAGCAGCCGGGCGCCTCGCGGACCGTGCTCGAAGCGGTGGTCCCCTACTCGTGGCCCGCACTAGAAGAGTGGCTTGGCGGGCGTGTCGACTCGGCGTGCTCAGAGCCGGCCGCGCGGGCGATGGCGATGGCGGCCTACACCCGCGCGCGGCGACTAGCGTCTGCCGAGCAGCGAGCAGGCGCCGATGACGCCCATCTGTTCGGCATCGGCTGCACAGCAAGTCTCGCGAGCGATCGCCCCAAGCGAGGCGATCATCGTTTGCATGTCGCGTTGCAAACTCGCGATCAGTCGCTCGTCTGGTCACTCACGCTGGCGAAAGGCCGGCGCTCGCGAGGGGAAGAAGAAACCGAAGCCGAACGGCTCGTACTGCACGCCGTGGCGGTGGCGGCCGGTCTGGCGGGTGTTGATGGCATCGCGGTTGGCGATGGCGACTCTCTCGCTCACCGGCACAAACAGGCGCCAAGGCTGTGGGTCGACTTGCTTTGGCGTGATCGAAAAACGGCGTTAGTGAACCCGAAGGCGAGCGAAGAGTCTGCGGTTTCCGCGTCGCTGGAGAACCCCGTCCTATTTCCAGGGTCCTTCGCACCGCCCCACCGAGGGCACCAGCGAATGGCAGAGATAGCCAGTGCACGCCTCCAGCAGCCGGTGACGCTTGAAGTCTCGGTAAGCAACGTCGACAAGCCGCCGCTCGATTACTTGGCAATCGAGGATCGCCTCGCTGCCATCGCCGAGACATTCCCCAACACGCAAGTCTTGCTGACGAGACTGCCCACCTTCCTGGGAAAAGCTCGCCAGTTCCAGGGCTCTACGTTCGTCGTCGGCGCCGATACACTTCTCCGGATTGCAGCCGCCAAATACTACGATCACTCCGAAGCCAGCCGCGATGCCGCCATCGCAAAGTTGAAGGAACTCGGTTGCCGATTCCTGGTGTTCGGGCGCCAACGAGACGAGGAGTTTGAAACGCTTGCCGACCTGGCGATCCCGTCGGAACTGCGTAATTTGTGCGACGGTGTTTCGGCAGCCAACTTTCGTGAAGACATCTCTTCGACCGCCATCCGCGAGCAACGCAGCACGTGACCGCGTGCTGCGAGCCGAGTATATTGACCGCTCCAGGAGCGACATCCACCTTGCGGGGCGAGTGATTTGTCTGAGTCTTCTTCCAAATCTCCGGCGGCGGGCGACGCATCGATCTACGCGGGTGTCGATGTTGGTGGCACCAACATCAAGGTCGGGCTGATTACCCCCGCTGGCGAGACTCTTGCCTTCGAGTCCTTCCCGACAGAGCAAGAAGCTGGCGCCGAATCGGCGATGAGCCGGTCGGCAGAGACGATCAAGCAACTCGCCAGCGAGGCGCATGTCGAGGCCTCCGCAATCATAGGCGTTGGCCTCGTAACTCCAGGGCCGTTGGACCTGGCTCGGGGCGTGCTGCTCGATCCCGGCAACTTGCCGGCATGGCATGGGGCGCCTGTCCGTGACTTGCTCGCCAGCGCGACCAACCTGCCCGTAACCTACGCCAACGACGCCAATGCGGCCGCTTACGGCGAGTTCCTCTGTGGCGCTGGAGCAAAGTACGACAGCTTGGTGATGATCACGCTCGGCACCGGCGTCGGCGGCGGCATTATTCTCTCCGATCGACTGGTCGAAGGCGCCCATGGCGCCGGTGGCGAGATTGGCCACATCATTATCGATGCCGATGACGAGGCACCGCTCAATTCGCTCGACATCCGTGGCACGCTAGAGGGCTACTGCGGCAGCTACGGCGTCGTCGGTCGCGCCGAAGCTGCCCTGGCGGATCACTTTGTCGAAAGCAGCCTGCGCGACTGCATCGTCGAGAACGAACACCTCACCCCGCTACTGATCGCCAATGCAGCCGAGGCGGGCGACGAAGTCGCCACCAAAGTGGTGCTCGACACGGCCAAATATCTCGCAATCGGCATCATCACCTGCGTCCACATGCTTGATCCTGAGGCGATTGTCATCGGCGGGGCACTCACCTTCGGTGGAGCCGGACATCCGCTGGGCGAACGCTTTCTAGCCGAGGTCCGCACCCAGGCCCGCCAGCGAATGATCAAGAGCTTGCGTGAGAAAGTCGCCATCGATTTCGCCCAGCTAGGCGGCAATGCTGGCTACATTGGCGCCGCGGGTTTGGCGATGCGCACCGGCGACGGCCTTCGATAATCGCCAAGAGTGCTTTGCGGCATTGGCTGGTAGCAACCGAATTTCTGTAAAGGGGCCCCCCAACTTCCGCCCTTTCGTGCGATTGCGGATGGCGGCAGGTCCACAGAGCAGGCTCGCAGAAATGGTGCATATTCGCGGGCGAATCGCATATCGGCCCCAGCAGGCGCTCTTTCCGAACTTGCCGCCAGCGACGACAATATAGAATTCCGCACAGCAGCCTTGCTCCGTCCTGCCCGCCCGTAACCGCTTCCCCGTTCTGCACGCCCCCGCATGTATACCGCTCCTACCCAACCTGCGTCCAAGAAGAAAAAGGCTGGTGCCGCGGATCCGCGGTTCATCCGCAACTTTTCGATCGTCGCCCACATCGACCACGGCAAAAGCACCCTGGCCGACCGCCTGCTAGAAGTCACCGGCACGATCGACAAGCGGCAGATGAAGGAGCAAATGCTCGACGATATGGAGCTAGAGCGGCAACGGGGCATCACGATCAAGGCCCGGGCTGTCTCGATGCGCTACGCCTATAATGGCGACGAGTACGAGCTCAACCTGATCGACACGCCCGGCCACGTCGACTTTCAGTACGAAGTCTCGCGGTCGCTCTCCTGCTGCGAAGGAGCGGTGCTGCTGGTCGACGCATTCCAAGGCGTCGAGGCTCAAACGGTCGCCAACGCATACAACGCCATCGAGCACGATCTGGAAATCGTGCCGGTGATGAACAAGATCGACCTCAACCACGCCCGGCCTGACGAAGTCAAACAGGAGATGAACCAAACCCTCGGCATCGATCCTGACGATGTGCTGGCTTGTAGTGCAAAAACGGGGCTCTACTGCGAGGATGTGCTTGGCGCCATTATCGACCGCGTGCCGCCCCCCACCGGCGATCCCGATGCTCCGCTGCAAGCCATGGTGTTTGACAGCGTGTACGACGAGTTCCGCGGCGCCATCACTTACATCCGCGTCATGCAAGGCACGATGCGGAAAGGACAAAAGATTCGCTTTGTCCAAGCAGGCACCACGCACGACTTGATTGAAGTCGGCCAGCTTGCCCCCGGACGCGTCGAACGCGATTCGCTCTCCGCCGGCCAGGTCGGCTACATCGTTTGCAACATCAAATCGCTTGGCCAGGTGCATATTGGCGACACGGTCGCACTCGCCAAGGACGAAGACACTGAGCCGCTGCCCGGCTACGAAGAACCGAAGCGGATGGTCTTTTGCGGCCTGTACCCTTCCGATGGGCAAGACTTCGAGCAACTTCGCGAAGCCCTCGGAAAGCTGCAGGTAAACGACCCGAGCTTCGAATTCGAGCCAGAGACCTCCGACGCCCTGGGCTTCGGCTTCCGCTGCGGCTTTCTCGGCCTGCTGCACATGGAAATCGTCCAGCAGCGGCTGGAGCAAGAAGCCGACATTGATCTCGTGCAAACGGCGCCCAACGTCACCTACCAGATCACTAAAAAGAATGGCGAAGAACTCGAAGTCCACACGCCGACCCGCGTGCCCGACGTCGGCGACATCGAAGAATTCCGCCAGCCAATTGTCCGCGTAAGTTTCGTCATGCCGTCGGAATTCGTCGGTGGCATTATGAAACTGTGCGCCGACCGCCGCGGCATTTTCGTCCGGCAGGAGTACCTCTCGCCAACGCGGGTAATGCTGGTTTACGACGTGGCGCTCGCCGAGGTCGTGTACGACATGCACGACAAGCTGAAGACCGTCACCCGCGGCTACGGCACCATGGATTACGAGCTACGCGGCTACGAATCGGGCGATCTTGTCCGCATGGACATCCTGGTCAAGGGCGAGCGGGTCGATGCTCTGTCGATCGTTTGCGACCGCCGCGATGCCGATCCGCGCGGGCGAGCCATCATCAAAAAACTCCGCAAAGAGATCCCCCGCCACATGTTCGAAGTTGCCCTGCAAGCGGCCATTGGCACCCGCATCATTGCACGCGAAACGATCAGCGCGATGCGGAAGAACGTCACCGCTAAGTGCTACGGCGGCGATATCAGCCGTAAGCGGAAGCTGTGGGAAAAGCAAAAAGAGGGCAAGAAGCGGATGAAATCGATCGGCTCGGTCGACATCCCGCAAAAGGCGTTTCTCGCCGTCCTTGAGACGGGCGAAGACGACAAAAAGTAGCTACCGCCTGCATCGCTCCGCCCCGGACTAAAGTGCTGTGCCTCAGCTTGTCAGCTCACCTACGATCATCGAAGCCGCCGGCAATAAGCCAAAGCGGATCGAAGAGTATATTGGTCTCGTCAATACGCACGAAGACGGAGTGAGCGTCGCCCGCATGGTTTCGCCCGGCGGCTGGGTCGAACCGGGGCAAAAGCCGGAGTTTCGCGAGATCACCGTGGTGCTGCGAGGCGAGTTGCACGTCGAGCACGAAGGCGGTTCGCTCGTCGTCGCCGCTGGACAGGCGGTCATCACCGAGGCCGGCG
>JBCDCL010000143.1:0-7261 GCA_039182175.1 Planctomycetota bacterium | reverse complement strand
CGTCGCCGTACTCCTGGCAAACCGCTTTGAAAGCCGTCACTTCAATGGCGACCACCGAGATTGGTTCACCCGTTCGCTCGGACTCAGCAATCCGCCGACGCAATTCTTCGGCAAAGAGTGTTCGATTGGGAAGCTTATCTAGATTGTTGGTAGGGACACGATCTTCGGCAGCCGGGGACGGGGTTGTAGCCGGCGCCGCCTCGGCGTCGCCAACGAGCGGCACGCATAGCTGGCCTTCGTGGTAGTAGCCACAGTTCCGGCCGGCGTCCTTAGCTGAGTACAACGCTTCGTCTGCTCGTTTGAGCAGCCGGTTGCCATCGTCTTCGCTATTGACCTGAGCCAAACCGAGGCTCGCAGTGACACTGAGCTTCTTTCCCTCGAACGTAATCTGAAGGGATTCGATCCCCTTGCGAATCCGTTCGGCAAGGCCGGTGGCGTCGCGTGCAATTGTGGCCGGGAGGATGAGGGCGAACTCCTCGCCACCGTACCGGCAGGCGATGTCCATTTCGCGGACAGTCTGTTCGAGCTTTTGGGCGACTTGGCGTAGGACCTCGTCGCCCGCCTGATGGCCGTGGGTGTCGTTGAACTGCTTGAAGTGATCGACATCGAGAATAATCAGCGAAAACGGCGTTGCTTTGCGCGTCCACTCCGCGAAGCGTTGCTGCAGGTGATCGTCGAACGCCCGGCGGTTGGCGATCTTTGTCAAAGAATCGGTGCGTGCTTCGCTCTCGTGGGCACGGATTTCTTCTGCTTGTGCTTGGATCTGCTGCTCTGCTTTGACCAGCTTCTGCTGCAATTGCTCGTTGGCGGCGACAATCTTCTCAAGCGCGGCACTTACTTCCGCCTCTTTTTGCGCTTCGGGCGATGTCTTTGCTGCTTCGAGGTCCGCGGTGATCTTTTCTACTTGGCTACTGTGCTCACCCACGTCGGTTGCCATGCCGCGGGCAAGGTCCTTTAGCCGGCTTGAAGCGAAGGCCGAGCGCTCGGCTGCCATCAGCTGCTCGAGTGCTTCATCGGCATCGGTGGAGCGCCCAGGGTCGGCGGGAGTTGTCTCGCGGGCTCCCAAAAACCAGCCACCCGCCACAAAGCCAATGCCAAGGGCAACGGCCGCGCAGACAAGATTCACTAGTAGCAACGGGAGCGAAGAAGCGGTGGCGCCGTCCATATTGTTTGCTCTTTTCAATCGGGTCGCGAATCTGGAACAAGTGCCCCGAACAGCTGTCGTCAACGCACGCACCATTTACGGCGTGCATGGTGGCTCGCTTCGATGGCCCGAAGGGCGTTAGCCCCATCGCCAGGCGACCGGAAGTCGGAAGCCAACTGCCGAATCATGAAGCGGCCGATCCTCGTAGAGGACAGACAACAAAAGCTTGCACACCGGCGCGCGGCCAAGCTTCTTCGGGGTTTCCTCCCAGTAAATCGATTCTCTTCGTCAGCTTGTGCGGATGATTCGCTCTGTGCCGATTAAGGGCGGTTCTGCCCCTTCGCTACTCGATCTTGGAGTGACTTCCGCAAACGCTCAAAAAGCCAGGCGAATCGTACGGCGCCCTCGCAAGGTGAAACTACGTTTGCAAGTCGGCGTAGCTCGAAAGCGACGCGACAGCTCTATCGCCAATTGTGTTTAGATTTGCGTCGCTCCCGGGCGACGAACGGCTTCGATGCACTGCTCACACACTCTTACCGCCGACTTGCCTGCAGGCAGCGCCGCTGAGCGTGCCGCCTTTGGGTCGACGGATGGAATGTGGGAGTGGCGGAAGGGGGGCGCCGAGGCATGGTTCTCGGCGAGCTGCGCATCATTGCTCGGCGTGTCAGAGCGGGACCATCTGGGCTGCTTTGCCGACTGGACCGCCTTGATCCATCCAGCCGATGTCGATGCGGTGGTGACCGCGGTAGAAGCCTGTGCAGAGACCGGCGTGCCTGTTGACCACGCGTATCGGATCCGCTGTCGGACGGGCGACTATCGTTGGTACCGCATGCGAGGCGCACGGCATCACGTGAAGTGCGAAGGTGCCGGCGAGAATGCCGAAGAGGTGGTCGTCTCTGGCGGCATGCATGACATCCATGCTCACCGGGTCGCCGCCCAGGCTGCTCGCGAACGTGAGCAGCGAATGATGCAGCGGCAGCGGATGCAAGCGGTCGACTGCTTGGCGAGTGGCATCGCTCACGAGTTCAACAACGTCCTGCAGGCGATGGGCGGCTACGTGAGTTTCGCCCGCGACGAACTCTCGCCCGACAGCCAACCCTATGCAGACTTGACGGCCGCGCTGTCGGCCGCGGATCGCGCGGCGACGCTCACCCGCAGTTTGCTCGATTTCGCACGCGCTGAGGAAGGCGCCCAAACCGCATGCGACATTAACCGGGTAGTCAACGGGCTGTACGAACTGATGGGCCCCATCCTGGGCGAGGATATGCAGTTCTGTTTGCAAACGTCCGCCAAGCCGCTGGTGACGAAGGCAAACGTCACGGAACTGCGGCAATCGTTGCTCAACCTATGCGTCAACGCTCGCGATGCCATGCCGAGCGGTGGATCGCTCAATATCTCGGTCGAGCCGTTTCGCATTAGCGAGTTGCATGTCGATACGATTGGCGGCCTGAAGCCGGGTTTGTATTGCCGGATTTCTGTGGTCGACACGGGCTGCGGACTGATGCCTGAGTTGAGCGAGCAGATTTTCGACCCCTTCTTTACGACCAAGGACAGTGGCGTCGGAGCGGGGCTTGGACTGGCCACGGTGCATGGTTTTGTCCAACGCAGCAATGGCTTTGTTTCTGTCTTTAGCGAAGGGCCAGACACAGGCGCCGCGCTTTCGATGTATTTACCGGTGGAGGAAACGATTGTGACAAACGAACTAGAGCCATCGGCAGAGACTGAGCAGCATCGCCAAACGATTCTGCTCGCCGAAGACGATGCGTCGGTGCGAGAGATTGCTCGCCGGATGCTTGAGAACGCCGGCTACCGCGTCCTTTGCGAAGCCGATGGCGAGGCCGCGCTCGAAACCTACATAGAAAACGCGGAAGACATCTCGCTCGTGCTGCTCGACGCGGTGCTGCCACGTCTCACGGGGCGGATGGTCTTCGAGCAGATTCGCCGCTTTCACGCCGACGTGCCCATCGTTTTCTACACCGGCTATGGCGCCGACTCGGTGCAGGGCGAAATGCTCGGCCAGTCGGTCAACGCGGTGCTTTCAAAGCCCTTCGACGAAGAGCAACTGCTTCGCACAATCGGCGGGCTCCTCGCCAAAGAGAATACTTCCGAGTGCTGCGAATCAACGATTGGCTAGTCTTTAATACAACGGACAGACCAGCAGAACGACCGACTATGACCGACTTTCGCACACTTGTTGTCGACGACGAAGCGCCAGTGCGTGACCTGATGAGTCGCGCGCTAACGCGTTGCGATCTGTCTTGCGATACCGCCGGCGATGGCGATGAGGCGATGGGTATGTTCGAGTCGAACCCGTACGACGTGGTGGTTACCGACTTGCGTATGCCTCGCAAGCATGGGCACACGCTGGCGGTCGAACTACTTGGCAAGCCTGAGCCGCCGCAGGTGATGGTAGTCACCGGCTTGGCGGAGCCGCGACTGGTGCGCGACCTGATGTCTCGCGGCGTGGAGGATGTGCTGCACAAGCCGGTCAACTTTGACGTGCTGGCGATGAAGGTGCTCGCCCTTGCGGAAAAGGGAAAGCGAAAAAACGCAGCGCCGGCGCCGCAGCCCGTCGTGGCCAATTCGCCTCACAACCAGCTGATGGTGATCGAGAAGTCACTTGTCGAGCTTACCGACATCTTCCGAGAGTCCCTCGCTGGGCTCTTCGACTTCGATCAAGAACTTAGCGACGTGCCGCCCGCGGTCTCCGAGTTTATTACCCGCTTTGCGCAGCAAGAGGCGGCCGATAACACGTTGCCGAAAGAGGTTCTCGAAGCACGCTTACGAGAGCGAGTCCGATGCCATGGCTCGGCGATCGCCATTCCTGTAACGCGGCGTTTTGCCCCTTGCGGCGAACCCTGCCGCGTCGCCATTCGCGACGTGTCCGAGAGTGGTATCCGGCTACTGCACACGCGGGCGACCAACTCGGAGTATCTCGGACTCAGTTGGAGCGCCGAGACTTTGCCGAGTGCGCGGTTGCAGGTGGTCGCCAAAGTGGCTCGCTGCCGTGCGCTTAGCCCGTTCTACGACATCGGCGGGCAGTTTGTGATGGCCGACTGACGGGGCGGTCGGAAGATTGCACTATCGAGGCGGCAGCAATCTCTAATCTTGCTGCCGGCTACTAGCGGGCGCCCGAGCCTTGGAACACAGGCCCGCCGTCTGCCGGGGTAAACACCGGTCCGGCCGGCGCCGGTTGCGAGAACGTCGGCTCGGAGTAGCTTGGCGGGACGGGATAGCTGCCGGGTGCAGCATAAGTGGGCCCGACGCAGGGGACGCCCGGATCGCACTTCGCGCGTGAGCGGCAGCCAGAAAGTTGCAGGCTGAATCCGGCAAGCAACATCGCGAGCGCAACCAGCTTAATTGTCCTGGGCATCTTCGATCCTCTGATCGTCTTTGAAGGTGTAGCTAAGACGTGCGGCCGGCTCATCGTAGGCCTGCCGAGCGGCGACCTAGCGCCGCCTATCAGAGGTATCGGCCTCGGTTGACTTTAGATTAGGCGTAATCGTCAGCGGCCGGGCGGCAACGAATTTCCGGAGCACGCCATCTGCTCCAATCTGCACGGCCTGGCAAACCATGCCGGCTGAGAGCCGGCGGGTTTAGCGAGACTCTACGCATTAGAACGGAAGCGGTAGCTGGCCATCGTTGCGAGAGCCAATCTGGCGAAGAACTTTCGCATCGATGTCGTCACGGATCGCTCGGCACGAACCATCTGCAAACGTGCAGTTCACCACGGCCGGATGCGCGCTCGACAGGCCGCCTACAAAGCTAGACGGCAACGTTGGCGGGGTCTCAACGCCACGGCCGCGGAGTTGTTTCGCTAGCTCATCGTTGATAGTGCTCGTATTACGGAGCGTCGCCCGCGTGCCCGACGCCCAGCCAAGCCCTTCAGGATCGGTCAAAGCCTCCGACAGCATCAGTGTGCGACTCGATCCATCAAGGATATCGAGATGCCGCACGGCACTATTGAGAAAAAGCAAGCCGCGGTTGTCGCTGTCGATTGGCGCCTCCTCGTCGTGATGGCAGCCAACGTAAGTAGAGCGAGCAATCGTTTCTTCTTCGTTAAGAACGGCTCCCCAATCCGAAGGGCACACTAGGCAGTTGATTTCCAGGGCACGCAGCTTGGCGTTAGCGTCGGCGTAAACGCCCGCCTCTTGGTCGAACCGTTCGTACATGGCCCTTTCTTCGATAAAGGGCAGGATCTTCACGATCCAACTGACATGGATTCCCTCCGGTTCGCTGCGGATCGGTCCGGTGGGATTCGTCACGCCCGCAGGCAGGGTCTCGTGTGTGAATTCGTAGTTGTGCAGTGCGAGCCCAAGCTGCGTGAGATTGTTGAGGCACGAGGTCCGGCGCGCCGCCTCGCGAGCCGCCTGCACCGCCGGCAGCAATAGCGAAATGAGAATGCCGATGATGGCGATGACGACTAGCAATTCGACAAGCGTAAAGGCGCCTCGACGGTGACTGGTGTTGCGATCAATCATTTTTCGATTCCTCGTTATTCGAAGAGGTAGGCGATATCAAAAAGCGACCCGAGCGACGAACGGTCCGGGGACTATCTGGCACGTAGGTCACGGCCACATTGGTAAATTGCTGCGAGTCATCGTCGGCAGTCATCGTGATTTCTACGGTCGCGACTGAACCGGACCCGTTGACGACGGGCTCCCACGATTCGCCATCGTAGGAGTCGTCGCGACTTAGCTGAGCCAGCGCTCGCTCGTAGCCTGCGACGAGCAGCAGCTCGGCCTGTCGCACATCATGCAGTTTGCGGAGGTGGAGGCGCCGCTGCAGGGTTCCGGAGATCATCGTCGCGATCAATGCCGTCACGATGAGCAGGCAAACCATCGAAACGACGAGCACGGCGCCAGCGCGGCTGGGGGTCCTGTTCATGGCGTGGCCTCCGGTGCTTGTCTGGCGCCGAGCAATCGGGCGGTTATGTCGATCTTCACCGGCGCTGCCGCTCGAGTTAGCGTTCCCGGCGAAGTAGCGGTACGAATACGGAGCCGCGGCGGCCCCGTCAGTTCTTCGATCTCCCAAGTGGCGTTGCCGGCGAACGGGAAGACGTCGCGTGCGACTTTCCCCTCGGCAAGCTTTTGTTCCCGCGAAACCGTCTCCTGCTGAAAGCGATAGATGGTCGGCTCCGCCGCTTTGTGCAGAAGCGTTACACGCCAGGTATCCGCTTGCTGTTCGATGAGGGCGTCGCTCGCTTGATGAACATCGTGCCGCAGCCTTGTCGATAGTCGCCACGCGGTCGCTTCGTCGGCGTGCGTCGCCTCGACTTTCTTATGGATTTGCATCACGCGGTGAATCGTGACCGAAGAAAGGGTCAAGATCACCGACGCCGCAGACATGATCACCAGGGTTTCGATCAGGCTGACGCCTGCTGGCTTCTTCATGGCGTGGCCTCCACGTCACTTGGTGTGACAGTTGGGAAAGACCAACCGACGAGCGTAATGGCCGGCCGGCGGACGCCATGCTCTGGCCAGCGGAGGGTTAGCGTCACTCGAACGCCAAGTTCTAGCTCCTCGGTTTCGCCAACCAGTTTGGCGCCCTTCATCGTCGGCGCCGGCAGATTCGCCACGGCATCGTCAAGCTCCATAGCCGGCAGGCCAACTAAGCGGTCGAGTTGGTTGCTTAGCTCGTCCGTCGCGAGGCGATAATCACGCTCGTCGGCAAGCAGTTGGTGATGCCGCACCACCACCGGCATGCAGGCGCCGAAGATGGTGATGAGCAGCGTGAAGGAGATGAGCGTCTCGATCACGGTGACGGCGTTTCGTTTGCGTGGCGAAGGAATCGCCATGGAATGCTGCTCCTGAATGTTCAGCTTAAGTTATTGATCAGCGACACCATGGGTACAAAAACGCTTAGCACCTGGATCAAAACGATGGCTGCAAAGACAAGCGTTACCGCGGGCACGAGCAATCCAGATTGGATTCGCAGGCGACGCGTCGCTTGCGATAGGCGGGCGTCGCCGATGGCCGTGAGGGTCCAGCCTCGCGTTGCTGTTTCGTCGGCGGCATCGAGTGCCGTCGCCTCGGGCTGCGTGATGAGCCCCGCCGACTGCAGCGTTGGCCAAAGCTCGGCGCCAAGTTCCAACTCGTTGCGAACAAACAACAACTT
>JBCDCL010000142.1:0-7336 GCA_039182175.1 Planctomycetota bacterium | reverse complement strand
TTGCGGCAGGTGATTACCAACTTGGTTGGCAACGCCGTCAAGTTTACGGCCGAGGGCGAAGTGGTGGTTGAGCTGGCGCCAGTCACGATAGAACGCAATCTATGCCGGCTTGCGTTTCAGGTGGTCGACACAGGAATCGGCATTTCCAAGGAAGATCAAACACGAATTTTCGCCCCCTTCACGCAAGTGGACGCTGCGACTACCCGGCGGTATAGCGGGACTGGGTTAGGGCTGACGATCGCCCAGCATTTGATCCGATGCTTCGGCAGCCAGCTTCGTTTGAAGAGTTCTCCAGGCTCGGGAAGTTGTTTTTCGTTCGAATTGGCACTGCCGATTGACGTAGGGTCAACCGACGAAAATGAGGAGCTTGCCGCCAAGATCAAGGGTCTGTCGGTGTTGGTCATCGACGACAACGAAGCGAGTCGGCAAGCCTTAGTCGAACAGTTCGACGCCTGGGGAATGCGCGCGCAAGCCGTGGCAAACGGTGAAAAAGCCTACGATCAGATCAAGGCGACCTCGAAGTCCGGCAAGCCGTACGACATCGCGGTGGTCGACGCATTAATGCCGGGTATCGACGGATTTTCTGTCGCATCACGGATCGAGGCCGATGACTCGATCCCTACCAAGCCGATCATCATGGCCTCGGCGACGGATCGTCTGGAATTTAGCCGTCGGTGCGCTGAAGCGGGCGCTGCCGCCTTTGTTCAAAAGCCGATTAGCCAGTCGCAGTTGCTAAATGCCGTTGGTTTAGCGACCGGCGCCGCGCCGATCAACACGCCGGTTCGTCGAGGGCTGTTTGAACAGCCAAGCGTTCAACCGGTGAACGTGTTGCTTGTCGAAGATACGCCAGCCAATCGAAAAGTGGTTCAAAAGGTTCTCAGCAAAAGGGGCCACAACGTTGCCGTGGCGGTCAACGGACGAGAAGCGATCGACGCTCATCGCAAGCAACGCTTTGATCTGATTCTGATGGACGTTCAGATGCCGATTATGGACGGCTTCCAAGCGACAGAAGCCATCCGAGAGAGCGAAGCGACGAACGACTTGGCGCCAACGCCAATTGTGGCGATGACCGCCCATTCGATGCGAGGCGATCGCGAGCGTTGTCTTCGCGCCGGCATGAGTAGCTATCTTTCGAAGCCGCTCGACCTCGCCAAGCTTATCAGCGTAGTTGAAAGCGTTGCGACAGCGGGACAGGTTGATGTCGCCATGGCGAGCCCCGCTGCTGCTCCTGGCGTGGCTGCTACTGGCGACAAAGCCGACGGGCTGAGTGATAAGCGAGAAGTGTCGTCGCAGACAGCTCTGATTGATCTTGACGCGGCGCTTGCCCGCTTACGAGGCGACCGCAATTTACTACGCGATATGATCGGATTTTATCGCGAGGATGCGCCAACATTGCTCACGGCAATCCGTGAGAACCTGACCTCAGAAGACTACCCTGCCCTCGAGCGTGCCGCGCACAGTTTGAAAGGATTAGCCGCGACGTTTGATGCAGAAGTTGTGGTTACCGCAGCACGCAAGTTAGAGGTGGCGGCATCCAAAGCCGAGGTAGCCGAAATGCCGGCGAAGATCGATTCGCTTGAGAAAGAATCGGCGAAGCTACTGCAGTTCTTTGACGACTATTTGGGCCGCAACTGAAGCGTCACATTAGGATTCGATCTTGATATTCGGTCCGATTACGATCCCGTTAGACCGAATCTTGTTTCTAAGGCTTCCTCGCGTGATACCGAGCAGCCTCGCGGCTTCCGACTGATTGCCGCCCGTGTGGTTGAGCACTCGCGACAAGAGCACCTTTTCCATTTCCGCCAGTGTGGCGGCATACAGTTCGCCACGGCCCTCGTTGATATGTGTATCAATGAACTCTTTGAGTTCATTTCGGGTCGTTGCTTCTGCCGATTCCGCGTTTTCAATATCGCGCGGAATGGAATCATCCTCTGGTTGGGGCGTATCGGTAGCATTCGAGGGGACGGCAGTTGTCTTAGGACGCACAGGCGCCGCCGTAACCTCTGCCGGCAATGCAGTCGACATCATGACCGGACCGCTGCAGTGGAGCATCGCCTGTTTGACGACGCTCTGCATCTCTCGGACGTTGCCTGGCCAATCGTAGTCCAGCAGCCTCCGCATCGCGTCTGGCGCCACGCCCTGAACCTCTCGCCCTAGCTCTTCGTTTAGTTCTGCGAGGAAATGTTGCAGGAGCATTACACGGTCGTCTCCGCGATCCCGCAACGGCGGCAAGGCGATCGTATAACCGTTGAGACGATAGAAGAGGTCCGTTCGGAACTCTCCATTGTCGCACATCTTTTCCAGGTCTCTGTTCGTGGCGGAAACGATTCGCACGTCGGTCTTGATCGTCGTATTGCCGCCAACCCGCTCAAAGGCCTGTTGCTGCAGAAGCCGAAGCACCTTGCCTTGTACGGACGGCGCCATATCGCCCACCTCGTCGAGAAAAATGGTGCCGCCGTCGCACTGCTCGAACTTGCCGATTCGTCGACTATCGGCTCCGGTAAACGAACCACGTTCGTGCCCAAACAGCTCGCTTTCTAGCAAGGTTTCTGACAACGCGGCGCAATTCACGGCCAAGAACGGGCCGTCGCTGCGATCGCTATGTTGGTAGATCGCGCGGGCGACCAACTCTTTACCGGTTCCGCTTTCGCCGCGAATCAAAACAGGAACGGACTGCGGGGCAACTCGGCCGACAGACTTGAAGACCTCTTGCATCGCGGGGCATCGGCCTACGAAGGCATCACCTCGCGTTTGCGGTTCCGTCAGATCGGCGATACCCACCGGAACGCTCGCCAGCCGCCGCGACTCGATGGCGTGTCCGACAAGCCGCTCAAGATTGTCGATGTCGATTGGCTTAGTCAGAAAGTCAAAGGCGCCGAGCTTCATCGCTTCAATTGCCGTTTCACTGCTACCGGCGGCGGTGACGATGATGATCGGCAACTTCGAGTCAAGTTGCCGAATAAGGCGAAAGGCGTCCAAACCCGACATGTCTGGGAGCATCACGTCGAGGAGCACAGCGTCAGGCGGCGACGTTTCGACCGCTTCGACCCCGCCTCGCGCCGTTAACGAAGAGACGACTTCAACGCCTGTGTCCTCCAACGCCTTGGTGACGAGATGATGTACCGAGCGGTCATCGTCAATGGAAAGCAGGCGTGGCATGAAAATCTTTGCTGTGCGAAGTAATGTTGAATCTACCCGATGTCGGAAGGACTTAGGATAGCATCTAAATGATGCAATGGGAAAGCAACGCAGCCTGTCTCAACGAGGCGGGCTGCAAGGCTCATCAGTCGCTCCTCTACAGACGTCTTGAGTCTGGCCGATCCACGAATGATGTCTCGGCTGATTTGATTGAGTGATAGTGAGATTTTGCTTAGACGTTGAGTTCGTTGCAGCTTCCAATGCCGCGTCGCCTCTATGTCCCTTGTGTGCCTGTCCGCAAGCTAAGCGCTGATTTAATGCCGGTACTGTCTCTACTGGCGTGCGTGGTGAGCCTCTGTCTATCTTCGCGGAGCGGCGGCTCTCGCCAGTCCAGAGTCGATTTCAAACACGATGCGTCGCAGCGCGACGAAATGGCTGAAACCGGTCAGCAAGCTGTAGCAAATCGCTAAGGCTGATCCTCCTATCCACGCCCAAGCAGGTGTTGTGCTATCGACCCACGTGGCGGCGATCGCGATTCCGTACACCATCGCCACGAGCCCAATTATCAATAGCAAGATGGCGGCACAGATTCCTGCGAACGGTCCAAAGAGGATGATTCCATCGGACGGTCTCGCGGGCGCCACGAGTGCCGGACCGGTATTTGGCGCCTCGCCATTGAGCCGTCGTTCTTCTCGTTCCGGTTCCTTAGAGTTTGCCTGGGGCCGATAGTGATCGGGCCTGAAGTTCAAAAAACTGATTGGCTCTGCGTCGCCCAGGTGGGCGGCGATTCGATTTGACCACGGTGCGGGAGACATGGCGACATTTTTAGATTGAGGGCGGGGTAGTTTGTCGCAGGCAAAGAGCAGGTTGTGTGCCAGTTCGTCTTCGCATATCGGACTTCGCTGCCTGTTCACCAATATGGCATCGAAGTCCGCGCGGGCGGCGTCCACATTGGTCATAATCAGTCCAGCGAGGACGGCCGTCGCTCGGCTCGCGATGAGAAGACCGCAAGATCGGGCGGCGTTTGCCACGACTGGCTATGTCGACAGGGACGGCGCAGCGGTTGCTAATAGGCGATTGGCATTCTTGCCGTCATTTCTGCCACCCTGTCTTCATTTCCTCTAGCCGCATAGAGGCCGGCCGACACATGAAAAAACGCGTCCTTCTGCTGATCGTCGATGGACTGAGCTGGCGGGTGATTGGCCCCGCGATCCAAGCCGGTGAGTTTCCCACGCTGTGTCGGCTTGCCGAGCGAGGGCTGCTGGCGCCCTGCACTTCGATTTTTCCTTCGATCACGCCGGCGGCGACAGCGTCAATTGTCACGGGTCACCATCCACGGCGTCACGGCATTCAGGGCGCCTTCTGGCGTGATGAGAGCGACGAGCGTGTCTCTTATTTCGGCGATTCGTTTCGCGTTGCGGCTCGCGAGGGGTTGGCCGACTACGTGAGTGACTATCTGCGAACGATGAATGACGAGCTGTTGCGTGTGCCGACTCTGTTCGAAACCGTTCAGCGTAGCGGCGGCAAAGCTGCGAGCCTCAACCTGATGTGGCGACGCGGGCTCACGAAACACCGCTTGGCAGAGTCGATCACCGCCAAACTCATGCCGGGCCTTGACCCTGGCGGTACAGTTTTCGGGCCAGACTTTCTCTTTCTCGGCGAGTTTGCGCGCTCGACAATCGATGAAAAGACGGTCCCTATTCCGGCAGGCTTACAGAACCGCTTCGGTTTCAACGACGACGCAAGTATGGCCGAGCTTGCCGCGCTCGCGGGAGTTGCCGATACCCCCGAATTGATCGTCGCTTACTTTCCGAACAACGACTTCCGTAGTCACGATATAGGACCAGAGCAAGCCAAGTCGGTAGTTCTCGCCTTCGATCATGGCTTGGAAGCTATTAGCAAAGCGGCTGGAGGATTCGACGACTGGCTAGAAGAGACGGCAGTCGTCATTGTCGGTGACCATGGCCACGATGAACTCGTCAAAGATAAGGCGCGTCGCGAGGTCGATTTGGCTCATGTCTTTCGCGACAAGCAACTGACGCCCGCCGGGAGCAACTGGCAGGATGGCGACGAACTGATGATCTGCCCCAACATGAGGGCTGTGCAGATCAATTGCCAACCGGAGCAACGTGATTGCCAAGAATTCGTGATCGATCGCATGCTTTCCGATGAGCGTGTCGACCAAGTGATCGTTCCAGCCGGAGCTGGTCGTTGGCGCGTTTGCACGCGTGATCGCGGAGAGTTGCTTTTCGCCGACACCGATTATGGCGCCGGTATGCCGAACACAGCGCGGACGGTTACCGATCCGGGCGGCGAAGCGTGGCTAGTCGATGGTTCTTTGCAAGCGGTCGCCGCAAGCGTTAACGCTGATGACGAAATCACCTACGCAGATTACCCCGACGCTTTGAGCCGAATCGCCCTGGGGGCGCCCGGTTGCCAATCATCGCTCTGGGCGACGGCCAAGCCTGGCTTCGAGTTCGTGATGCCAGGCATTTCTGGTCACGAAGCAGGTTCACATGGGTCGCTTCATGCCCTCGACTCGCAGTCTGTCCTCGTTGCCGCTGGATTCGATTCGGCGAATCTGTCGCACGGCGAGTGCTGCTCGATTACCGACGTCGCCAATCTGTGTTGCAGCGTCCTCAACCTTGGATAATCGGGCGCACGAATTGCATTTGGATTTAGCGGCGACCCGAGCACCCGGTCGCATCAATCACACGAACGAGTACGACAATGGCAAGCACAAGTATGACAGCCAATTTCGAAGACGAAGGCCGCCCTCACGCAGAGCAGTCCCACTTTCTGATCGTAGGATATGCCCTGTGGCTTTTCGGCTTTCTTGGCGCCCACCGCTTCTACTATGGCCGGCCGATCACCGGCACGATCTGGTTCTTTACCCTGGGCCTACTCTTCATAGGCTGGTTTATCGACCTGCTCTTGATGCCTAGCCTGCAGCACAGCGTCCAGCAGCGATCAGTCCCGGGTCCGCTGAATCACACGGTCGCTTGGTTGCTGCTGACGTTTCTCGGAGTCTTTGGCGCCCATCGGTTCTATCTCGGAAAGTGGCTGACAGGTTTGTTGTATGCCCTCACGGCAGGACTTTTCGGGATCGGAGTGCTATACGACTTCTGGACCCTCAATGGGCAAGTCAATGACGTCAACGCCGACTTTTGAACTGGTTGCTAGCTGCGGGACGCAAGTGCTTTTTGCATCAGCTTGGCGTTGCGACGGTTTGCTTTGAAGAAGAGGTCGAACAGGTCGCCGGCAATGGGCACCGCTCCAATGACGGCATCGACTCCGATGTTGAAAAGCATTTTGGCGATAATCCATCGGCTGACGCCGAGCTTCCATGCAGTTGCAACCGGTACTAATGCTAGTATGGTCGTGGCCGCATCGCCGATGCCGGGGAACAGCCCCAGGATGCTATCCCACCCAAAGCGAATGTTTGTCCCCGGGATGCGGAAGGCATCGTCGAGCAGAGTTGCTAGTCGTAGCGACGCTGCCGAGTTGTCCAACCGACGTGAGATAGGCAAACCACGACTGAAATTACCCAGGCCTAATTTGCGGTTAGCGGATTGAGTGGCCATGTCGAGTTTCTCGTTTGTCAACTGTTGAAGCGCGTTCCATTTAGCTGAATATTGCCCAACGCAAAGCTCAGATTGTTGTCTCGTCGGGCCCGGGGCCGATCGCAAGAGTTGAAGCAGGCGCGGCTTCGGCATCGCTCGGTAGCGAGTCGTCTGTTTCCGCAGCTGCAATCGCCGCGCCGGTCTGCGTGCTAAGTTTCGCAACCATTGCGACGCCGGAGTCGACCACTGTCGAAGCGGTTTCGGCATTGATGACGAGCTCGGCACATTCCGCCGCTGATAGCTTGCTATGCCGCTCGTGTTGCTTTGCCACTTCTTCCAGGGATGCCTGGGTCACCCGTTTGGTACCGAGCACCACGATGTCACCTTCGCTAAGTTGGCCTGACCAAACATTTGAGCTTGGTCTGCCACTTTCTGTTAAGCCACTGCTAGTAGTGCTCGCCGATGGTTGCTTGCTTTCATTGATCAAGGTTCGACGCTCGGCATGCTTCTCGGCCGTAGGATTTCGAGGAGTGTGCATGAGCGGCTGAACCTCGCGATCACTGACGATGGCAGCAACTCCGTCACCAGCTTGCACAACAATAAGCGAAGGCCAGCAGAGCATCGCTGCGGTGAAG
>JBCDCL010000141.1:0-7338 GCA_039182175.1 Planctomycetota bacterium | reverse complement strand
CCGCGTGCTTAGTCGATCGAGTGTGGTTCACGTCGATGGTCCACGATCGGTGGAAGGCGCCTTTACGCTGGAAGAGGCGGTCGGGCTTTGCCGAGCAGCGTTGCTCGACGGCGCGTTGGTCGGTCACCGTTGGCCATGCCGGTTGCTAATACAGTGGAGGCCCAACAATGCCGGATAGTGCCTCCCAGCAATACGATGCGGTCGTCATTGGCGCCGGGCCATCGGGATCGGTAACGGCGCTGCGGCTCGCCAAAGCGGGTTGGCGTGTTGCCGTGATCGAGAAAACGGCATTCCCGCGTCGCAAAGTCTGCGGCGAATACCTCTCCGGCACCAACTGGCGGCTGCTACGCGAACTAGGCATTTGGCAGGCGTTTCGCGACTCGGCCGGCCCACCGATCAAGCGGGTCGCTATCTTCGATACTTGCGGAGCAAGTCAATCCAACGAGAAGCAGCCCAGCGGGCAAGTCACGGCAGCGTTGCCGCGGGCGGGAGGCGATCCCTCTGAGGAGTGGGGCAGGGCACTCACCCGCGATCGACTAGATGTTCTACTGCTTGAAGAAGCGAAACGGCACGGCGCCGACGTCCTCCAACCTGCGCAATGCACTGCTGTCGACCGCTGCAATACTGCATGGGCGTGCGAAGTAACCGACGTAGACCGCCAGAAAAACGTGCTACAGACGCCGGTTGTTGTCGCGGCTCATGGCGCGTGGATGCGATCAACCTTGCCCACGCTGCCGCCTAGTCCGCCGGCGACGGACGGCGATTTGCTTGGTTTCAAAGCCCACTTTACGGACGCTGCACTTCCGGCCGATCTGATGCCTCTATTGTCCTTTCCCGGAGGCTACGGGGGCATGGTCACATGCCAGGGCGACCGTGTCAGCCTCTCCTGCTGCGTGCAACGTGGCGTGCTCGATCGGCTTCGTGAAGAAACAGGTTTGCCTGCAGGTGAGGCGGTGCTAGCCCATATCAAGCAGTCGATTCCCGCCGTGCGTGCGGCACTAGCCGACGCAACCCGGCAAGGAGAGTGGCTCGCCGCCGGACCGATCCGTCCCGGCAGACGCCAGCTTTACCGAGAAGGCATCTTCGCGGTCGGCAACGCCGGTGGAGAATGTCATTCGGTTGTGGCCGAAGGCATCAGCATGGCGATGCAGTCGGGCTGGATCGCCGCCGATGCTCTGTTGGAAACGAGTAATGGTCAGCCGATCGACACCGTAGAACAGCTCAACCAGGCTGGCAACAAATACACACGGCGTTGGTCACGCGAGTTTGGTGGCCGCCTTCGCACGTCGTCCCTCGTGGCGCAGTGGGCGATGCGCCCGTCGCTTGTCCGACTGACGCAACCGGTGATTCGCTCCTGTCCGCCCGTTCTCACGTTGGCGGCTCGGCTTGCTGGCAAGTCGCGTATCACCTGCTTGAAGTAGCTGCGTTTGTTTACCTGACGAAGAGCGTCGACGAACGCTGATCCATAACGAGATATTTTGAATGAGTGTGCCGCTTACAAAATTCGTGTCCCGCACGGAACCGAGGGCCAAGACGAGTGTTTTTGGCATTGGTGTCGCCACGCCACCGCACACGATGACTCAGGACCAAGCACTTGAGCTAGCGGAGCGGGTCCTACGGATCGACTCGGAGAAAGCACGCGTACTGCGAGCGATCTATCGCCGAGCAGGCGTCAAACAGCGCTACACCTGCGTGCCCTACGAAACGGGGTACGCCTGGGCAGAGCTTCCCGATGCTGTCAGCGAAACCGGGGAACAAGTTCCGCGAGGTGCATCAACCCGCGTGCGGATGCAACTCTACCAGCAGTACGCACCACCGCTCGCTTTGGACGCGGCAAGCAAAGCAATGGATGAAAGTGACGTGCCGCGAGAGACAATCACCCACCTTGTGACTGCGTCGTGCACGGGATTCGTGGCGCCGGGTGTCGATAGTTATTTGATCAACCAACTTGGTTTGCCTGCTGATACTCAGCGAGTGAATGTCGGCTTTATGGGGTGCCACGGCGCCATCAATGCCCTGCGAGTCGCCGACGGCCTCGCTGCTAGCGACCCAAATAATCGCGTGCTGTTGTGCTGTGTCGAGCTGTGCAGTCTGCACTACTTCTTTGATAGCGATCCCGACAAACTCGTCAGCAACGCTCTCTTTGCAGACGGCGCTGCCGCGTTGGTTCTGGGCGGCGCCGGCGAGGGCGATCCCGTTTGGCGATTGCGAGCGACTGGCTCGTGCTTGCTGCCCGATTCGCTCGACGCCATGACGTGGGACGTCGGTGACTACGGGTTTGAAATGTCCCTTTCGGCCGCCGTGCCCGATCGGATTGCCGAGTCGCTCCGGCCCTGGCTTACCGGGTGGTTAGATCAGCAGGGCGTCGCGATGGAAGACGTCACCCACTGGGCGGTCCATCCCGGCGGGCCACGCATCTTGTCGAGCGTGAGCGAGAGCTTGGAGCTCGACGCAGAGGCTTTGGCCGCGTCGCGATCCGTGCTGGCCGACTACGGCAATATGTCGTCTCCGACAGTGCTATTCATTGCCGAAGAGCTTTCGCGCCGCGGAGCGACGGGACCGTGCGTAATGCTCGCCTTCGGCCCTGGGCTTGCTGCCGAAGTCGCACTCATCGAATTCTGACCCGCCAAGCTATTCGGCCGAAGCCTTCTGTTTCGCGCGTTGCAACACATCGCGAATGGCAGCCTGCAATTGCTGCTCTCTTTCTTCGGTCCACCAGCTTGCGAATTGCTCTAAGCGAATATCGAGCTCGCCTGCTTCTCGTTGCAGTAGCGCCTGCATGTAAGTTGCTTGGCACTCGGATCGTGCCCGATCTGCCCAGCGGGCGAAACGACCTTGGGCAACGACGTGATCGTTGATCTCCCCGAGCCGCTGCTGGAGTTGTCCGACGATCGGATAAATATCTCGCCGCAGTGCGGACGGAAACGCGGGAGCCAAGAGTTCGATTTGGTAGCGAAGATGCTTTCCCGCGATTCGGAAGCGATGCAGACGCTTTACGTCCTGTGTGTCAGAGCACGCCGCGGCAACGAATTGACGCGTCGCTTTCTTTAGTCGAGGGCGTGCCCACTTGCGTAGCGTTCTGTTTGCCGGCTTCGCTTCGCGTTCTCTGATTCGTATTAGCACACTGCTAATACGGCGGTGCAGTTTCTCTTCAGAGCGAGACTCTGTGTAGGTGGCGACGATCGGCTTCTGAGCAGCGGCTCGTTGCTGTTGCAGACGCTCAACAAATCGCTGAGCTTCTTCCCCCTCTTCCGCAGCGTGCCGCTCGATCAATACATCTAGATCTCGGGCCTTACCAGCAGCACGCCGGATGCGATGCAAAGCTTTGCCCAACCGCTTCGCCCGCTTCTTGGGGAGCAGCACGGCGTACAAATCGAGGGCAGCCATCGCACGCCGCGTCGAGACCCGCAGTTGGTGCACATACTCTACATCCTCGGCGGCTTGCTCAGCGGCTAGAGGTAAGAAGTACTCGACCGCTTCGAGCCGCTGCTGCAGAGATCGCTTTGCCGCCTCCCCGACAGAGCTGTCGGCAGTAACGCCTTCAATCCATTTCGAAATTCGTTTCATCGCCAGACCACCAAACCGAGCGTAGGTCAGAGTAGTTGCCTGAGAGAAGAATCGAGAACGATCCTAGCTCGCCTGGCAGTTCGCCCGGTGAGAGAATTATATACCGGCGAGGCACAACCGAGATGCACGCCACACGTGCCTGCAACAGAAGCACGCCCGGCAGGATTCGAACCTGCGACCTACGGATTAGAAGTCCGTTGCTCTATCCGGCTGAGCTACGGGCGCATCGACAGCGGTAGCTGATAGCATAGTTCAGCCAGCAACTCCCACCAAGGCGACCCGTTTGAACCAAAGGATCGACACCGGTGGTTCATCGTCGCCCAGCGCTTTTTTTACGCCTTGATTTCTGCGTATTGGTCTGGCGTGGCGCCGTCGAGGCAAGCCTCGATGATCTGCTTGCCGAGCGGTTGTAGGTCGTCGATCAAAAACTCCTGCAGCTGACCATGGAAGAAGCTGGTGAGAATGGCGGCTCCCATGTCATAGGCCTCTTCGCCAACTTCAGGTTGCTGCGAGACGTCCAGGAACCATTTGCCGATGGTTTGGCCTTCGACCTGGATGGTTTCCTTGTGATATCCCAGCAGCGGGCAACGGGCAGCCTTCAAATCGCCTGGGGCGAAATGCGACGAGCCGCGACGCGCGAGGTACTCGCGAGCAATCCACTGCGGTGCAAAACCAACTTTCCAGCAACCGACATGCTGATTAGGAATCAACACAAATTGCGTGCTGGTGGTATGCATCACCTGATCGAGCAGAATGTTCGCCTGGTCTACCTTGCGGCCGGTGGCGAAGGGCCAGAAAGAGCCGACGCCTTCGCTCTGCATACCACCTTTATCGACAATGGACGGGTTGCCATGTCCGCGAGGCGCCACCAATCGCCACAGCCACGCGAGCGATGGAGGCAGGACATGGAAGAGGCCCATGATGCCATAGGTGGGCTTCTCCTTAGTGCACGGCGGGCAGCGGACACCGAAGCTGCGGATATCGACCGTAACAGCATCGTCGACGACGTTCGGGACGAAACGTCGCGGTACGACAACCCGCGGATTGGGACACGGTTTGCCCGGTTCGTCCATCGTATGTTCCCAAATCAACGCTGTCGCATTCGGCTTGGCGTCTATGTTGAGGAACAGTAGCGGCCCGTCGGGCGAGATAGTCGTCCTCTCTAATTGAGGGTCGACCCCATAATGCTCGATATGGTTGACGCGAACAAACCACGCATTCTCAGCGTCGATGAGCGTCAGCTTCTTCTCGTCGCCATTGCTATTTTGCAAGGCGGGATGGCAAAGGGCCATGTCGTCAGTAACGGGCAGCAGATCGCAACCACGTGGGAGGACAAGCTTGCGTTCGTCGCCCGTAATCAAATTCTTTCCGAGAAGCAGCGTGCCGTCTGCTTGGCGGTGCATTTGCTCCAGCATTTCACTCTTACCGCCGCCCGAGGCGCCTTCGTGCATGATGACGGTTTGGTTCTCGTAGGGCGTCACGACGACGACCGTCGAGCAGTGGGCAGTCGTCCACGGCTCTTTATGCCGCTCGCCAAGCGTGAGCAACATGCCGTAGACACCCTTCTTAGCCGACGGACCGGGGTACAGGTTGTAGCTGAACAGTTCGTGAAGATTGCCACCGTCTTCGAACCGGCGGTTGTGCACGACAACTTGCTTGCCTTCAAAGTGCGTGTGACGGAATGGAGGGGCGACGTAGACGACAGCGCCGTGGAAGTAGTCGGCCCCTGCCGCCCGTACTTCCTCCAGCGGCACAATGCCCTGAAGCATGGCGAGTCCAAGAGCAAAGAACCCTGCATTCGCCGGAGCGATCGCGACGGCATTCAGCGGCTCGTCGGGCAAGCCGGTACGGAAGAAGAAGCAGGCAATCGGCTGCGTCTTAAGCCACTCGAGTGTTTCCTCGCGAAGATCGGTAAAGGGATCGATAAAGCGATCTTTAAAGGTCGGCTTATCGGTTGCAGTATCGTCGCCAACCAACATGCAATCGGGATCACGACGACGCATGTAGGGTTCGAGGTAGTTCGCAGCGACGCCGTTCTTCGCCTGGCAAACCTCTGCCTCGGCGACAAACCCTCGCCCCGGGACATCGTAGCCCACGGTATACCAGCCATCGGGGCGGACTTCTCCGAGTCCGAGAGATGCATCGGGTGTCGCTAGTTTTACCAGGTCTTCGACGCTGCCAGCTAAGTGGAGCCTGCCTGCCGCCTCGGCAGCTTCAAGCACCGACATTGCACTGTGAGAAAGGGTAAGCTCCGGGAGTTCTTTCAGGGGCATCGGCACAAACTCGGTGGTAGGGAATCGCCTGGTAAAACCGAATTTTACCTGACCCAAGCTGCCCGTCTACTGCTGGTTGAGGTAGGATTACGAAACCTTACCCGCGAGGAAGCATTTCAAACTTAGAGACGCACCCGATCGCTCCTTGATGCGGTCGCAGCATTTTCAAGGGGCTCCCCGATGCGAATACGCAAGCAAGTTGCTTCATGCCTTACTTGGCCGATGCTGTTGCTCGTGGCGTATGCCTGCTTGACCGATCTCTGTTTCGCCGACGACCCTCCGCAGGCAGAGACACTGCGGCAATTGAGCGAGCGGAAGGGCCGCGTGGTTGGCGCCATGATTTTGGATGGCACGTGGCAGACTGCACAGCAGAAAACGCTCGTAGCGGCTGAATTCAATGCCGCCACGGTTGGCACCTTTTGGACACGCACGCATCCGCATCCCAACGTTTACGATTGGTCGGTAACCGACGCCGCGGTGCAGTGGGCGGATAGCCAGGGCATGGGCATTCACCTACACCCGCTATTGTTTCCTGACGATCGGTTCAATCCCCAGTGGGTTCTCGATTCCGACCCGGCCGATGCAGCAACAATCTTAGAATCGCACATCGTTACCGCGATGCAGCGGTACAAGGGAGTCGTCGACGTCTGGGACGTGGTGAACGAAGCGGTCTCTCCCTCCGAAGGTTATCGCGATACCTGGTGGCTGCGTGCCTTGGGCCCCGAGTACATTACGCTCGCCTTCCGCATCGCCCGCCGGGAGGATCCCGATGCGATTCTGGTTTACAACGACCACGACATCGAATTGTCGAACAGCTACCAATCGCGAAAGTGGGCGACCACGCAAGAGATCTTGCGCAACCTGCATCGCGAAGGCTTGGTTGACGCCCTCGGGTGGCAGATGCACACCAATCCTGACGAGGTACTTGGCTCGCAGTTCGTCATGGCAGAGCGTATGCAGTGGGTGCGTGATGAACTGGGCCTGAAGAACTTCATCACGGAACTCGATATGGAGATTCCGCCTGGCGACGAGGCACTAGAGCGGCAAGGCGAAGCCTATGAGAAGGTCGCCCTGGCGTGGCTCGAACACTCCGGCGGAGGCTGGCTACAGACTTGGGGCGTCTACGATGGCCAATCGTGGCTTGGCGATGGCAAGCGGCCGTTATTGTTCGACGAACAGTACCAGCCCAAGCCTGCCTACGACGGCGTAGTCGATGCCCTGCAGACGGTGCCCGATAAGCTTCAGGGCGATTTCAATGGCGATGGGCGCGTCGGGGTCGAAGACTTCGACCTCTGGCGGCAGCAATTTGGGCGCACGAACCCGTCAGCAGGCCCCACTCCAGACGCCGATGGCGATGGCGTTGTCGACGCGATGGACTACACCATCTGGCGAGACAACTACCGAGAAGCCGAACCAGAGCTCGTAGCATCGACACCTGAGCCCGACGCCGCGTTGCTTTTGCTCGTGGCCAGTTTCGCTACTACACTGAACACCCTCT